>CAYMSE010000370.1:0-8374 GCA_964392935.1 uncultured Oleiharenicola sp. | reverse complement strand
CCACGCCGCTCATGCCGGGCATCATGCCCATGAGCGACTGCATCGAGCCCATCTTCTTCACCTGCTGCATCTGCGCGAGGAAGTCCTCCAGGTTGAAGTCCGCCTTGCGCATCTTCTCCGCCATGCGCTCGGCCTCCTTCTGGTCGATGTTCTCCTGCGCCTTCTCGACCAGCGACACGACATCGCCCATGCCGAGGATGCGCGAGGCGAGGCGGTCCGGGTAGAACGGCTCGAAGTCGGCCGTCTTCTCGCCCGTGCCGATGAACTTGATGGGCACGCCGGTGACGCTCTTGATCGACAGCGCCGCGCCGCCGCGGGCATCGCCGTCCATCTTGGTCAGCACGAGGCCGGTGAGCTGCAGCGCGTCGTGGAAGGTCTTGGCGACGTTCACCGCCTCCTGGCCGAGCGCGCCGTCCGCGACCAGCAGCACCTCGTCGGGCTGGACCGCGGCATGGAGGCGCTTCACCTCCTCGACGAGTTCGTGGTCGATCTGCAGGCGGCCGGCGGTGTCGAAGAGGATGACATCCGCCTGCTGGGCCAGCGCGAGTTCGAGTCCCTTGGTGCCGATGGCCGGCACATCCTTCGAACCCCGGTCGCAGTGGACGCCGAGGTCCTCCTGTTTCGCGAGAATCTCGAGCTGGTCGATGGCGGCGGGGCGGTAGACGTCGCAGGCCACGAGGAAGGGGCGCGCGCCCTTTTTCTTGAGGAGCTTGCCGAGCTTTGCGGTCGAGGTCGTCTTGCCGGAGCCGTGCAGGCCGACCATCAGCACCTTGAGCGGCCGCCGGGCGGCGAGCTCGGTGGCGCCTTCGCCGAGCAGCTGGACGAGCTCGTCGTGGATGATCTTGACGATCTGCTGGCCGGGCGTGACGGACTTGAGCACCGCCTGGCCGACGCACTGCTGCTGCACCCGGTCGATGAAGTCGCGCGCAACCTTGAAATGGACGTCGGCGGAGAGCAGGGCGGCGCGCACCTCCTTGAGGGCCTCGGCCATGTTGGCCTCGGACAGGGTGCCGACGCCGCGCAGGTTGCGCAGCGCGCCGGTCAGTTTCTCGGTGAGCGATTCAAACATGGAGCCGCCAATGAAACCACTCGGCCCCGCGAATAAACACTAAACTTGCCCGCGCGCGGAACGGCCGCCGGGTCCGCCCGGGTGCGGCTGTCCGGGCCCCGACCGGGCGAGGGGAGCCGATTCAGGCGGCGCGGGCGGCGGCGATCTGCTTGAGCTTGGTGGCCAGCGCCTGCTCGGTCCACGGCTTGACCACGTAGTGGCGCGTCCCGAGCTGGATGGCTTCCTCGATCGTGGCGCGGTCGTTGCGGGCGGTGCAGATCACGGGCTCCACCGAGCGGTGCTGGGGCGAGGCGCGCAGGCGCTTGAGGACCTCGAGCCCGGAGCATTTCGGCATGTTCAGATCGAGGATCACGATGTCGAAGCAGCGGTGGGGGTCATCGAGGTAGGACCAGGCCTCGAGCCCGTCGCCCGCGAGGGTAAGCTGGTGCTCCGGCCATTTCTCGAAGAGATGGGCCAGCAGCTCGCGATAGCGCGGTTCGTCGTCGGCGATGAGGATGTTCATACCCAGCGGCCCGTCTCCCGTTCATCGGCCCCGCCGCCCGGAACTTGAGGGCAATCCGGCCGGGGCGAATCTGCTTGCGGGTGCCGGGGGCTTAACGCTTATCGCTTACTGCTTATCACCGCCATGTCCCGCACCGTCGCCATCGTCGGACGCCCCAACGTGGGCAAGAGCCGCCTCTTCAACCGGCTCACGCGGCGGCGTATCTCCATCGTCCACGACATGCCGGGCGTGACCCGCGACGTGGTGTCGGCAGAGGTGGAGGACGGACAATTCACGCTCCTCGACACCGGCGGCCTCGGCCTGACCGGCAGCCCGACGCCGGCGCACATCACCAAGGCCTCCGAGGCGCAGGTGGGATTCGCGATCGAGGCGGCCAACGTGATCCTCTTCACGGTCGACGCCCGCGAGGGCGTCACCGCCCTCGACGAGCGCATCGCCGGCCTGCTGCGCAAAAGCAGGAAGCACGTGCTGCTCGTCGCGAACAAGGCGGACAGCGGCAAGGAGCGGATCGCGGAGATCGCGGATTTCTACCGGCTGGGCTTCGGCGAGCCGTTCTACATCTCGGCCGAGCACGGCAACGGCGAGGCGGAGCTGCGCAATGCCGTCCTCGAAAAGCTCGGCCCGGTGCCTCCGGAGGACACGGGCGCCCGCGAGCGGTTGCACATCTGCTTCGTGGGTCGGCCGAATGTCGGCAAGTCGTCGCTGAGCAACCGCCTGTTGAAGCACGACCGGCTCATCGTCAGCGATGTGCCCGGCACCACGCGCGACGCGGTGGAACTCGACTTCACCTACACCAACAAGGACGGGAAGCCGTGGCTGTTCCGCCTGGTCGACACCGCCGGCATCCGTGCCGCGCCGAAGTTGTCCTCGTCGGTCGAGTATTTCTCGCGCCTGCGCTCGCTCGAGGCGATCCACCAGGCGGACGTGGTGTTCATGGTGCTCGACGCCATGGACGGCGTCACGCAGCAGGACAAGTCCATCGCCGGCGAAATCATCAAGGCCGCGAAGCCGATCGTCATCGTCGTGAACAAGTGGGATCTCGTGCACGCGGCGTTCCGCAAGAAGGCGCTGACGAAGTTCGAGAACGAGCGCGATTTCCGCGAGAAGTTCGAGCGGGCGCTCTTCGACGAGCTGTTCTTCACGCCGGGCGCGCCGGTGATGTTCGTCTCCGCCCTCACCGGCCACGAGATCGAGCGCATGCTGCGCTCCGCCCGCGCGCTCGACCGCCGGCTCGACACGAAGATCCCGACCGCGAAGCTCAACGCCGCGATCATCAAGCTCGCCGACCGCACGCCGCCGCATGCCATCGGCGGCCAGCGCTTCAAGATTTACTACGCGACCCAGACGTCGACGCGGCCGTTCCGGATCAAGGTGTTCTGCAACCAGGAGCGCAACCTCACGGAATCTTACCGCCGCTACCTCGAGGCGGGACTCGTGAAGGAATTCGACCTCGAGGGCTGCCCGATCCACTTCGATCTGGTCGGCAAGAAGAAGCAGCCCATCGAGCAGCGCCTCGCCTACCGGAAGTCGCGCACAGGCGGCGAGGAGGGCCCCGAGGCCGCCGCCGGCGACGATTTCGATCCCTCGCTATTGGATGATTGAGCTCGGCCCCACGGGGCGTTTGCCTTCCGGAGTGGAAGGGGCTTTATGCCCCGACCGAGGGCTGGTGACGATCACAGTCGGGGCGTAAAGCCCCTCAGCCGGCCGCACCCTCGTACTCATCATGCTGAACCTCGTCTTCATGGGCTCCGATGCGATTGCGCTGCCGGCGCTCGACTGGCTCGCCGGCAGCGGGCTCGCGCGGTTCGCCGGCGTGTTCACCCAGCCCGATCGCGCGGCCGGTCGCGGCCAGAAGGTCCAACCCAACGCCATCAAGCGCTGGGCGGAGGCGAGGGGAATCCCTGCGCTGCAACCGGCGCGGGTCGGACCGGCGGAACAGCAGCAGCTCGCGGGACTGCGGCCAGACCTGGTGCTCGTGATGGCCTACGGACACATCCTGAAGCAGGACTTCCTCGATACGGCGCGGCTCGGGACCTTCAATCTCCACACTTCCATCCTGCCGCGGTACCGCGGCGCGTCGCCCATCCAGACCGCCACGGCCTGCGGCGACCGGGAAACCGGCGTGACGCTGATGAAGCTCGTCCTCCAACTCGACGCCGGTCCCGTGGCCGGCGTCGAACGCATCGGGATCGGCCCGTTGGACACCGCCGCCGAGGTGGAGGCGAATCTGGCGCAGGCCTGCGTGCCACTCCTGCGGCGCTGCCTGCCCGCGATCGCCGCCGGGACGCAAACCTTCACCCCGCAGGTCGAGGCGGAGGCCACTTTCTGCCGCCGGTTCGAAAAGACGGATGGCGTGCTCGACTTCTCCGCGCCGGCCGCGGTCCTGGCGGCGCGCGTGAACGGACTCAATCCCTGGCCCGGCTGCACGGTCGAGGTTTCCGGCCAAGCCATCAAGGTCGGTCTCGCGGAAGTCGTCGGCGACATGGAGGTCTTCGGCCTGGAGGCCGGCACCGTGATCGGCCCGGACGCCCTCGGCCTGCTGGTCGCGGCGGGGGAGGGGGTGTTGCGGTTGCGCAAGCTGCAGCGTCCGGGGGGCAAGCTGCTCCCCGCGGGCGAATTCCTCCGCGGCTTCCCGGTGCGGACCGGCACCGTGCTGCCCTCGCGCCCGATGCCGGTGCTCGTGGCGGCGCAGCCGTTCCCGTACCGCAAGGGCTAGGCTTGTTTTCGGCGGTCTTTTTCCCAACCTCTGCGACATGCGACCCTCCTTCGCGCCCTGCGCCGCCGCCCTGTTGCTCACCGCCGGCCGGTTGCTCGCCCAGAACGATCCCCGAGCGGAACTGGCCGCGCTGCGCCAGGACGTGGTCGAGCTCCGCCAGCGCACGGGCGCGCTCGAGCTGTCCATCGAGCAGCTCAACCGCGACAACAGCGCCCTGCAGGCGAAGGCTTCGCAGAGCTACATCACCCTCGAGCAGCTGAACCGGGCGATCACCGACCTCAACCGGTCGATCCAGAGCGACCTCGGCGACCAGAAGCGCGAGATCCTCGCGCAGGTGGCGGCGCAGCTGGAAAAGATGGGCCGGCAGACCAACGCCGCGCTCGACGCGCTGGCCAAGGGCCAGGCCACGCGTCCCCCGGTGCAGACGACGTTCTCCGAGGATTTCCCGAAGGAGGGCGTGAACTACACGGTCCAGTCGGGCGACACGCTCGCCGTCATCGCGCGCAAGAACAACGCGAAGATGCAGGACATCATCAACGCGAACAAGATTTCGGACCCGTCGCGGCTGCGCGTGGGTCAGACCCTCTTCATTCCCCAAGGCAAATAACATGGCCAAACCCACCTCCCGACTCGGCCGCGGACTCGGCGCGCTGATCACGAGTTCCGGCGCCGCCCCCAAGGCCGCCGCCCCCGCCGCGCCCGCCGGCCATGCGGCAGTTGCCGCCGCCACCACGCCCGACGGGCTGCCCGGCTACCGCGAAATCGCGATCGCGCTGGTCGAACCGAACCCGTACCAGCCGCGCAAGGCCTTCTCCGACGAGGCGCTGGGTGACCTCGTGGAGAGCATCCGCGCCGAGGGTTTGCTCCAGCCGATCATCGTGCGGCCCGTGGGCGACCGCTTCCAGCTCATCGCCGGCGAACGCCGCTGGCGCGCATTCCAGAAGCTCGGCATCAAGACGATTCCCGCACGGGTCATGGCCTCGAGCGACGCGTCGTCCGCCTCCCTGGCCCTGATTGAAAACCTGCAGCGCGCCGACCTGAACCCGATCGAGGAGGCGCACGGTTACGCCAGCCTCATCCGGGACTTCGACCTCACCCAGGACGCCGCCGCGCAGCGGGTCGGCAAGGGTCGCGCGACCGTCGCCAATTCGCTTCGCCTGCTCGGCCTCGAGCCCGAATTGCAGGCCTACGTCGGCAAGGGTTTGCTGAGCGTCGGCCACGCCAAGGTGCTGCTGGGCGTCGAGAATTCCCCCGAGCGCGTGGTGCTGGCCCGGCGCACGCTCGAACAGGGCCTGAGCGTCCGCGCGCTGGAGGAGCTTCTCCGCCAGAAGCCGAGCGCCGGCCGCACCGGCAAGTCCCGCCGCATGCCGGCGGCGACCGCGACCGCGCTGGCCGACATCGAGAAGAAGCTCACGTCGCATCTCGGCGCGCGGAGCTCGCTCAAGCATTCCGACAAGCACGGCCGCATCATCATCGAATACGCGGGCAACGACGACCTCTCCCGGGTGCTCGGCAAGATGGGCCTGACGCTCTGAGCCAACGGCTCTGAGTCGTGTCGGTGCGGTTGAAGGTGGAGCGACTTGACCTCAAGGCGCTGATCGGGGCGGCTTCGCCGCAACGCACTGGGGCCAGCGCGTTCCACCGGGCGGTTACTTTGATTGACACAGCCCGTCTGAGTCCGTTGCGTTTCGCCCCTTATGAATTTCATCATCGGTGTTCTGACCGTCATCCTGGTCCTCACTTCGCTGTTCCTGGTGCTGATCGTCCTCATGCAGCGCGCCAAGAGCGACGGCGGCATGGGTGCCGCCATGGGCGGCTCCGCGACCGAGTCGGCCTTCGGTGCCGACACCACTAACGTGTTGAGCGGTGCCACGATAAAGGCGGCCATTGTGTTCTTCGTCGTCAGCTTCGTCCTCTACCTGGCCAACATCCGCATCGCGAAGCACCACGAGGAAGGCGACACCAAGCTGCCTTCGGTGGTCGCCCCGGCCGTCACCCCCAAACCGGCCCCCGCGCCGCTCACGGCGCCGTCCACGCAACCCACCACTCCGGCGCCGGCCGATGCCAAGAAGCCCTGACCTCCCGAGCCCGGTTCATCACCGGGCTTTGTTTTTGGTGCTGGTCGCGCTGGCCACGGCCGCGGCCTTCGCGCAGCCGGGCAAGTTCGACCTGCCCGTGGATCGCCCGGCGCTCGGCCAGGCCGACCAGGCGGACGGCGCGAAGGTCCTCGCCGATTTCCGCCGCGCCGGCATTGCGGGCGATTACTGGCTGGCCTTCGAGCTCCGCGTGTTGCCGCGCCATGGCGCGGAGCGCGTGGTGACCGGCACGATGACGGGCACGCGCGGCCCGACCGGCCCGATTTCGCGCCTGCACGTCGCCGGCCAGCGCTGGCTCATCGCCTCGGGCCCGCAACCGGCCGCCTGGTTCACGGCCGGCGGCCCGGTGCAGGAACTCGCCGAGGCCGACGGGGCGCGGGCGATCGCCGAGACGGGCGTGAGCGTGTTCGAGCTGCAGATGCCGTTTCTCTACTGGACGGACTACACCTACGAGGGCCAGGCGCGCGTGCGGGGGCGTCCGACCCACAGCTTCGTGCTCCGGCCACCGGCGGGCGCGCCGGTCCCCGTGCCGGGCCTCACCGGGGTGCGCGTGCTGATCGACGCGCAATTCCAGGCGCTGGTGAAGGCCGACGAGCTCGGCGCGGACGGCGCCTCGCTGCGCACCATCACGCTCCTCGACCTGAAGAAGGTGGGGGAGCAGTGGATCGTGAAGGCGGTCGACGTCCGGGACAGCCGCTCGCGCGACAAGACGCGCTTCTCGATTACCGGCGCCGCGCTCGACCTCCACTGGCCGGCGGAGTTGTTCGCGCCGGGCAACCTCAAGGCGGAGACGCCGCCGGTGCCGGCCGACCGCATCGCGCGGTTCTGATCATGGCGACGCTGAAGCCGCGGCCGTTTCCGATCCAACTGGAGGTCGAGTTCCTCGACCGGCTCAGTGAACCCGTGCGCGAGGGGCGCGCGGAGTCGGTGAGCGCGATCATCCGCACGGCGCTGGAGCGCTTCGATTTTTCCAATGTCGTGGTGGTGCGCCCGGCGCAGGTGACGATCTCCGTGCGGATCGCGGCGGAGATCCGGCGCAACCTGAAGCAGATTTCGCGGACCAAGCACACGAGCATCGGCCAGCTGGTGCGCGCGGCGGTGGAGGCGTATCTGCCGCAGCTGGAGAGCGGCCAGGTCGACCAGCTGCGGATCGCGGCCGTGCCGGAGCCGCCGGTGGTGGAGTCGGTGCTCGCGCCGCGGCCGAAGCGGCGGCGTCCGAAGCCGCGCGCCAAGGCGAAGCCGGTGCGCCGGCGCGCGAAGGCCGCGCCGCGTGCCAAGAAACGCTGAGGATGTGCGGGACCGAAACGCACGGCGCTGTATCCTATGACAGCCCGCGGTCCCACGGCCTGCTTGCGTTCGCGTTCGTCGACCCTTTAGTCCTGCCCTTCGATCATCCATGAGCACTCCGCATCCCTTGTCCGTCTGGGCCCGCAACGTCTCGCCATCGCCGACGCTCGCCATTGACGCCAAAGCGAAGGCGTTGATCGCCGCCGGCGAGGACGTCTGCAGCTTCGCGGCGGGCGAGCCTGATTTCGACACGCCGGAGCACATCAAGGAGGCCGCCATCGCCGCGCTGAAGGCGGGGAAGACCAAGTACGCGCCGACCCCCGGCATCGAGCCGCTGCGCGTCGCGGTGGCCGAGCGCTACGCCGCCGAGTACGGCTACAAGATCGCGCCGGCCCAGGTCGTCGTGAGCCCGGGCGGCAAGTATTCCTGCTTCATCGGCCTGCTCGCCGTCTGCAACCCCGGCGACGAGGTGCTCATCCCGACACCCTACTGGGTCAGCTACCCCGAGATGGTGAAGCTGACCGGCGCCACCCCGCGCTTCCTCGCGACGTCAGACAAGACCGGCTTCAAGATCCAGCCCGCGCAACTCGCGGCGGCGATCACGCCGAAGACGAAGGTGCTGGTGTTCAACAGCCCATCGAACCCGACCGGCGCGGTCTATTCGCGCGCGGAGATCGAGGCGCTCATGACCGTCGCGGCGCAGC
>CAYMSE010000369.1:0-3589 GCA_964392935.1 uncultured Oleiharenicola sp. | reverse complement strand
TCAAGGCCGTCGGGTTCAGCTCGGTGCCGGAGGGCGACGGGTTCTTCCGCAATCGCATCTTCTTCCTCACGCCGGGCGGGCGCCACGGCCTGCTGGCCGGGCTCGGCGGGCCCCCGGCCCCGTTCGCGAAGCTCCAGCTCGCGCCGGCGGACACGGATTTGTACAGCGAGGCAGAGATGGACGTCGCCGAGGTCTACAAGACCGTGAAGGCGGTCGTGGCCAAGGTCGGCGGGGAGACTTCCGCCAACCTGATGGAAGACAAGATCAAGGAGGCGGGCGAGAAGGCGGCGATCTCGCTGCTCGGCCTGCTCCAGGGATGGAAGGGCCACACCGTCATGGTGGCGCGCGTCGATCCGCAGAAGAATCTCGAGCTGCCCGGGCTCGTGCTGCCGGCGCCGTCGATCCTGATCGGCGTGGACGGCCTGGCCCCGGCGTTCGAGACGATGCTGCAGCAGTCGAAGGAACTGAAGGTGCGGGAGGAGGGCGGCCGGCGTTTCTACGAGCCCGTGCAGCCGTTCCCGCTGCGGGGGCTCGAGCCCGTCATCGTGGTCGACGGCTCGACGCTGTATGCGGCGACCTCGACCGCGTATTTCAACGAGTGCCTGGCGGTGAAGGACGGCGGCCTCGCCAAGGAACCCGCGTTCCAGCAGGCCCTCGGCAAGGTCGGCACCACCGGCAACGGCCTGCTCTATGCCAGCCCGCGGTTGTTCGCGCGCCTGCACGAGATCCAGAAATTGAATCCGAAGCTGCCGCCCCAGCTGCAGCAGACGATGCAGCTGTTCCTGCGCAACCTCCCGTCCCCGACGCAACCCATCGTGACGGTGCGCACCAACCTCCCGGATGGCATCCTCATCCAATCCCACCTGAACCGGTCGCTGAAGCGGGACGTCGCGATGATCGCGGTTTACAACCCGGTGTCGATCGGCTTGCTCGCCGCCATGGCGATTCCGGCGTTCCAGAAGGTGCGCCAGACCTCGCAGCAGAAGGCGATCCTCAACAACCTGCGCCAGCTCGCGGCGGCGGCGGACCAGTACTGCCTCGAGACGGGCAAGACGGAGGCGAAGTACGACGACCTGGTCGGCGCGGACAAGTACATCAAGCAAATCAATCCCGTCGCGGGCGAGGACTACCGCACCATCACCTTCCGGTCCGGCGTGCCGCTCGTCGTGCGCACCAAGGATGGACGCGTGGTGCGGTATCCCGAAATGCCGCGGCGCCCGCCGCCGGCGAATTAGCGTCCCGCGGTCCTTACGCCGCGGCCACCGGCAGCGCCGAGCGGCTTTGCCACACGGCGCCGAGGGCGCCGAGCACCAGGAGCAGCAGCAGCGCGAAGGCCGGGCGGGCGCCGCCGCCGGCGACGATGGCGATGACGGCGGAGGTCAGCAGCGTGCGCAGCACGCGGTCGTAGGCGTTGAAGAACGAGCCGACGCGGCCCATGACGCGGTTGTCGACGAGGTGAAGCATGGCGGCGCTGCGGGCGACGCGGCTGCCGGCGTTGCCGAAGCCGAGCAGCAGCGCGGCCGCCAGGTACACGCCGACGGTCGGGAACAGGACCAGCAGCGCGACCCCCGCGGCAAACACGGCGATGGTCGCGGGCACGGTGCGGCGGGCGGAATGTTCCGCGATGAGGCGCGGCAGGCTGGCGCCGGCGAGGATCGCGCCCGCGGCGAAGACGATCTCGCCGGCGCCGAACACCCACGCGCCGGCCTGCAGCGTCTGCGCGATGTAGATCGGGAAAAGATAGTTGCCGACCATCACCGCGATGAAGGGCAGCAGCGACGCGGTGAAGAAGACCGTCAGGCGCGGCCGGTCCCGCAGCCACTGCCAGCCCTCGGCGATGCCGCGCCACGCGGATGGACGCGGCCCCGCGCCGGTGGCGAGGTGGTCGGCGTGGTACGGGAGCGTGGACTGGATCGCGAAGCTGAACAGGTAGGTGCCCGCGTCGAGCAGCAGGATCGTGGTGAGGCTCACGTGCTCGACGAGCACCGCGCCGAGCCCGCCCGCGATCATCATCGCGGTCTGGCCCTGGATCTCCATCAGCCCCATGAGCGACTGGTACTGGTGCTTGGCGAAGACCTGCTGGAGGAAGGCGAACTTCGCCGGGTAGTGGAGCGTGTAGTAGAGCATCCCGCAAAAATAGATCGTCGACAGCGGTCCGAGTCCGTAGCCGCCGAGGGCCGAGCCGACCGCGGCCATGGTCGCGGTGGCCGCGAAGCCGAACAGCTCGCTGCCCAGCAGCATCGTCTTGCGCGAGTGCCGGTCGACCCAGACGCCGTAGTACGGCATGAACAGGAACAACGCGACGGTCGTGATGATTGTCACCGTGCCGTAGCTCGCGTTGCCGCCCGGCTGGTGCACCAGCAACCAGGGCACGGCGAAGATCGTGACCCCCGAGCCGATCGAGCCCGTGATGTTGGCCAGCAGGAGGCGCTGGATGCGCGTGTCGCGGAGGAGGTCCTTCATGGCAGGAATACCGAACGCTCAACATCCAACATCCAACGCTCAACATTCATAATCAAAACCTGAACGTTCGATGTTGAGTGTTGAATGTTGAGTGTTCGTGCGGGCCGTCAGAGACCGTGCTGGTCCGCGAGGTAGACGAGGGCCGCCATCGCGGCGGCGCCGAGCTGGAGCTCGCGCTCGTTCACCTTGTCGAGCGAGTCCTCGCGCGTGTGATGAACGTCGAAGTAGCGCTGCGAGTTCGGCCGGATCTCCCCAACCACCGTGCCCTGCGCCTTCAGCGGGCCGACGTCGGCCCCGCCGTCGCCGGCGTCGATGAAGCCGATGCCGTACGGGGCGAACAGGGGCAGCCAGCGCCGGGCGGCGGCCGCCGCGGTGCCGGCGGTGTTGCCCAGCTCGATCGCGCGCGGCTCGAAACCGCCGGCGTCGGACTCGAGCGCCAGCAGGTGCGGTTCGTGGCGGGCGGCCGCCAGGCGCGCATACTCCGCGCCGCCCTTGCCGCTGTTCTCCTCGCTGACGAAGAGCACGCAGCGGATCGTGTGGCGCGGCTGGTAGCCGACGGCGCGCAGCAGCCGCAGCACCTCGATGGCTTGCACGACACCGGCACCGTCATCGTGTGCGCCGGGGGCGACATCCCAGGAATCGAGGTGGCCACCGACGAGGATGATCTGGTCCGGCTCCTCGCGCCCGCGGAGCTCGCCGACGACGTTGTGGGACGGGGCGTCGTCGAACCAGTGCGAGTTGACGACCAACTCGACCTCCCGCGCGGGGTCGGCCTGGAGCGCGGCGCTGAGGCGGTCGGCGGCGAGTGTGCTGAGCGCCGCGGCGGGGATGCGCGGGACGTCGGGCAGGTAACCCGTGTAGCCGGTGTGCGGGACGTCGTCGTGCCGGTGGGTGAGCGAGCGGGTGAGGACGCCGACGGCGCCGTATTTCGCCGCCTCGGCGGCGCCGCGATTGCGCTGGTCGCCCGCGTCGCCGTAGGCCGGGCCGGGGTGGACCTCCTGCGGACGCATCGGCCGGTTGAAGAAGACGATCCGGCCCCGCACGTCGGCGGACTTCAATTCCTCGAGCGAATGCAATTCCACCACGCGGGCGCGGAGGCCGCCGGGGGGCGTGGGCACGGAGCCGC
>CAYMSE010000368.1:0-2594 GCA_964392935.1 uncultured Oleiharenicola sp. | reverse complement strand
CTCGGCCTCCAGTCCGAGGGAGTGGCGCAGCAGCATGGCGGCGGAAAGGATGGTACCGGTGGGATTGGCGATGCCCTTGCCCGCGATGTCGGGGGCGGAGCCGTGGATCGGCTCGTACAGGCCGAGTTTTCCCTCGCCCAGCGAGGCGCTGGGCAGGAGCCCGAGCGAACCGGCCAGCACGGCGGCCTCGTCGGTGAGGATGTCGCCGAACATGTTCTCGGTCACGATCACGTCGAACTGGGCGGCGTGCGTGATAAGGCGCATGGCTGCGGAATCCACGAGCTGGTGTTCCAGCTTCACCTCGGGGAACTCCTTCCCCACCTCGCTCGCGATCTTCCGCCACAGGCGGGACGACTCGAGTACGTTCGCCTTGTCGATGGAGGTGACGAGCTTGCGGCGGTTGCGCGCCAGCTGGAACGCCAGGCGCACGATGCGGCGGATCTCGCCCTCGGTGTAGATGAGCGTGTCGACCGCCTCCTCGCCCTGCGGCGTCTGCCGGCGGCCCTTGGGCTGGCCGAAATACAGGCCCCCCGTCAGTTCACGGATCACGATGAAATCCACCCCGGCGACCTTTTCCGGCTTCAGTGGCGACAGCCTCGCCAGCGAGGGGATCGCCCGGACCGGACGGAGATTTGCGTAAAGCCCGAGGCCCTTGCGAATCGCCAGCAGGCCCTGCTCGGGGCGCACCTTGGCCTGGGGATCGTCCCACTTCGGTCCGCCGACGGCGCCCAGGAGGACGGCGTCCGCGGCCTGGCAGGCCCGCAGCGTGGCGTCGGGCATCGCGGTGCCGGTCGCGTCGATTGCGCAGCCCCCAAGCAGGTGCTCCGCGTATTCGAATTGGTGACCGAAGCGCTGCGCCACGGCATCGAGCACGCGGCGGGCTTCACCCACGACTTCAGGACCGATGCCGTCACCCGGCAGAAGGACGATTCTTGCGTTCATGCTAAAGCCTCCGCCTTGCCCGCCGGGTGCGCCGCCTCGGCGAGGGCGAACTCGTAGCCGTCCGCCAGCGCGAGCCAGGTGGCGTCGAGGATGTTGGTGCCCGCCCCGACCGTGCTCCAACGGCGTTCGCTGCCGTTGTGCCAGTCGATCAGCACGCGCGTGACTGCGCCGGTGCCGCTCTTGCCGTTCAGGATGCGCACCTTGTAGTCAGCCAGCTGGATCTGGTCGACCTGCGGATAGAACGGATGGAGCGCCTTGCGCAGGGCGGTATCGAACGCGTTCACCGGGCCGTTGCCCTCCGCCACCATGTGGACCTCGCGGCCGCGCACGTTCAGCTTGATCGTCGCCTCGGCCGACTGCCGCTCGCCGTGGCGGCTGACCATGCCCCGGTAGTCGAGCAGGGCGAACATCGGGTGATAGTCCGGAGCGAGGCGGCGGACGAGCAAGGCGACGCTGGCCTCGGCCGCCTCATAGGAATAACCCTCGTTCTCCCTGGCCTTGATCAGCTCCACGACCTTGGCGCCGGTCTTCTCGTCCAGTCCGGCCAGACCGAGTTGGGTCGCCTTTTCCACGATGTTCGAGCGGCCGGACAGCTCGCTGACGACCACGCGCATCGCGTTGCCGACCTTCTTGGGGTCGATGTGCTGGTAGGCATCCGGGTGTCGCTGCATCGCCGACACGTGCACGCCGGCCTTGTGGGCGAACGCGCTGTTGCCGACGTAGGCCATGTGCTCATCCGGCGCCAGGTTGGCGACCTCCGCCACGAACCGGGCGACCTCATGCAGGTGCGGCAGGGCGCCCGCGGGCAACGCCCGGACGCCGAGCTTCAACTCGAGGTTGGGAATGATGACGCACATGTTGGCGTTGCCGCAGCGTTCGCCGTAGCCGTTGATGGTGCCCTGCACGTGGGCGGCGCCGGCCCGGACCGCGGCGATGCTGTTGGCGACCCCGCAGCCGGTGTCGTCGTGGGCGTGGATGCCGATGCGCTGGCCGGGGCCGAAGTGGGCCCGGACCGCACGCACGATCGCCTCCACCTGCCACGGCAGGTGCCCGCCGTTGGTGTCGCAAAGGGTCAGCGTCTCCGCCCCGCCCCGCTGCGCCGCCGCGAGCGTCTGCAGCGCGTAGGCCGCGTTGTGGTCGTAGCCGTCGAAGAAATGCTCGCCGTCGTAGATCACCCGCTTTCCCTGCGCGCGCAGGTAGGCGACAGTGTCCTCGATCAGCGCCAGGTTCTCCTCCAGCGTCGTGCGGAGCACCTCCTCGACCTGCAGCACGGAGGACTTGCCAAAGATGCAGCAAACCTCCGTGCCCGCGTCCACCAGCGCGCGCACGCTCGGGTCGTCCTGCGGCCGGAGCTTCGCGCGGCGCGTGGCGCCGAACGCCACGATCTTCGCATGCCGCCACTTTTCCTCCCGGGCGCGCTCGAAGAAGGCCGCGTCCTTGGGATTGGATCCCGGCCAGCCGCCCTCGATGAAGGTCACGCCCAGGTCGTCGAGTTTCCGCGCGATGCGGAGCTTGTCGTCGAGCGAATAGGATATCCCTTCCCGCTGCGAACCGTCGCGCAGCGTGGTATCGAAGGATTCGACCGAGGCAGGCAGGGTGTCAGGCATGGGCTTGGGACGGCGCCTCCGGCGATTCCGAGTTGATCTGGGGAT
>CAYMSE010000367.1:0-2735 GCA_964392935.1 uncultured Oleiharenicola sp. | reverse complement strand
GTTCTTATCTTCAACATCAGTAATTCTATTGAGCTTCAGTTCCGGGCTGGACATTATAAAATCCCAGCACAGCAGCAAGCCCTGGACGTTAGCAGCAAGGCGGACCGACTGCACAGTCCGACACTTGAAAAAGTCATCGGTGGACTGTCCGCTGACGAACTTCTATCGGACTTTTTGCAAAACATCAACAGTAGTTCTTCTATCAACTTTTGCGGTTAGACAGTCCTTCTCTGACTTTTAGAAAAATATGACTAACAGACAATCAATCAGATTTACAGCTAACGAAAAAAAATTTCAGAAAAATTTGCGTAACTCAAAAGTTACTCGTTTATTTGTAACCCAAAAGTTACATAAAATGCAAAAAGAAATTAAACAATCGTGGTTTTTCAACCAATCGCCACAAGAAGTTTGGGACTATCTGACCAAACCCGAACTCATTGAGCAATGGCTGATGAAAACTGATTTTCAGCCAATAACAGGACATAAGTTTTGTTTCACTTTCACACCCAAACCCGACAGCAAATACAACGGAATTGTTCATTGTGAAGTATTAGAAGTAAAGCCGTTTACAAAACTTTCTTATTCGTGGAATGGAAGCACAAATAACAGAAGCAGGAATTTCAATTCAAAAATTGTGTGGACACTTGTTCCGAAACAAAACGGAACAGAACTTCATTTGCAACACAACGGATTTACATTGTTAGAAGATGTTCTGAACCATACTAATGGATGGAACACTTGTTTAAAACGTTTTGAAGAACTAATAAACACAACTAAAAAATGACAGCACAAACTTATGACGCATTTCAAGTAATTGCCGACCCAAGTCGCAGACAAATGTTGCAACTGCTTTCAAAAGACAGTATGACAATTAACGCATTAGCGGAAAACTTTGACATGAGCCGACCTGCCGTTTCAAAACATATAAAAATTCTTTACAACGGTGGTTTCATTTCTATTAAAGACATCGGCAGAGAACGCTACTGCACATTGAAGCAAGACGGCTTTGACGAATTGCAGGATTTCATCAATTACTTTGATAAATTCTGGACAAGCAAACTGAAAAAATTACAAACCATTTTAAATAGTAAAACAAAAAGATAATTAATTATGACTAAACCTATTTTACAAGAGGTAGTATTTGAAAATGCAACTTCATCTGATTTGTATGAAATGTTTTTAAGCTCAAAACATCATTCAAATTTCAGAGGCGGGATTCCGGCAGATATTCAACCAGTAGAGGGAAGTAATTGGAATATTAATAATGGACATCACAATGGCAAAATTTTAAAACTGGTAAAAGATAAATTGATTGTTCTTTCTTGGCGTAGTGCGGCTTCCTTGAAAGAAGATGAGACAGACATGATTGTTATTTTACATTTTATCCAGAGCAATGAAAATGCAATAATTGAATTTACTCATACGCTCATTCCTGATATTCAGCGATATGAAATTTATTTCAAAAATTGGAATGAGCGTTATTGGACACCTTGGAAAGATTACATTAATTCTCTCAAAAATAATTAACAGTGAAAAAACAAGAAAGAGTAAAACCGGCAAAGGTTTGTTTCGGGCACATAGGCGGAAAACTTGGAATTTTGTTAATGGAAACATTTGCAGACAAAGGTTGGATTGCAAAAGAAAAATCTTCAGATAAACATTTTTATATTACCGACAAAGGACAAAAAGAATTTGCAAAACTTGGGCTTGACCTTTCACAAATTAAATCAGAAGAATTATGAATACAATAAAGGACTACGACAATTTCTTTTTGCCTGCCGATGACTTGGAAACGGCTAAGGACTTTTACAAAAACAAACTTGGGTTTGACATCAAATTTGACTTTTCCGAAAGAGGAATGATTGCTTTCAAAGTTGGTGAAAACGAACCCGCAATTATTTTGCGTAAAGCCGACAATGTAAAACCTGCAATACTTTTCACCGTTGACAATGTGCAACAGGCATACGAAGAGCTAAAACAAAAAGGCGTTCAATTTTTAAGTGAACCGTTTGAAATTATGACAGGGCTTTCTGTTGAGTTCACCGACCCGTTCGGTAACAAGTTCGGCTTGACTGATTATTCAAAAATGCCGCATTTAAGAGGCGGTGCAAAAGACAATCAACAACACAAATAATAATCAAAATGAAAAATAAAAGTTTCACAGCAACGATAGAAGTTTCAAAATCACCACAAGAAGTTTTTAATGCAATTAAAGAAGTTACAAATTGGTGGAGCAGAGATTTTGAAGGAGAGAGTTCAAAACCCAATGATGAATTTATCATTTCTCACCCAAATCAACACTATTCAAAACAGCGATTGATTGAAGTTGTTCCCGACAAGAAAATTGTATGGCTTGTAACGGACAGCACACTCCACTGGCTTAAAAAAGACAAGCACGAATGGACAAATACAAAAATGATTTTTGACATAACCACGCAAGGCGAAAAAGCTATTCTTCACTTTACACACGAAGGACTCGTTCCCGAAAAAGAATGTTACGCCATGTGTGAGCAAGGTTGGATAATGATAATTAAAGATTGGCTGTTTCATTTTATTACAGTTGGCACACCAACAAGCGAAATGACAAAAGCCGCAGAAATCAGAAACCGACTTTTGGAAGAGTAGCGGACAACTGACGACAAAGAAGCCCGTGCTGCTAACATTGGTATTGCCAATAGTTGGGCTTGACATTGGAGCAATCAGCAGCGATAATTCTATTGTACTTCAGTCCCGGC
>CAYMSE010000366.1:0-3217 GCA_964392935.1 uncultured Oleiharenicola sp. | reverse complement strand
CGCGCAAGCGCAGCTGAACCCGCCCGGCCATCGCGTGGTCGGCGGGGGGTGTGACGCGCGACACACCTCGATGCGCGGGGCTTCCTAACGCGTTGCAGGGGATGGAGATTACGCCCATCCAAACCTGCACAAAAGGAATTCCAGGGTAATGACTCAGCCCTTGGCCGTAGTCGCTGGCGGAGGTGGCTTCATCGGTGGCCACCTAACGGCAAAGCTGCTCACCGACGGATACCGCGTGCGCGCGGTCGACCGGAAGCCGGCGAGCGAATGGTACCAGCGATTCGACGCGGCGGAGAACGTCGTGGCCGACCTGTCGCTGCTCGATGAATCGCGGCAGGCGTGCGTCGGAGCCGAAGAGGTATACCAGCTCGCGGCTGACATGGGCGGCATGGGGTTCATCGAGGCCAACAAAGCCCTGTGCATGCTCAGCGTGCTGACGAACACCCATATGCTGATGGCCGCACGGGAAGCTGGCGTGAAGCGGTTCTTCTATTCCTCATCCGCGTGCGTGTACAACGCCGACAAGCAGAAGGATCCGAACGTCACCGCACTCAAGGAGGAGGACGCCTACCCGGCGCTCCCCGAGGACGGATACGGGTGGGAGAAGCTGTTTTCCGAGCGGATGTGCCGGCACTTCCGCGAAGACTTCGGCCTCCAGACGCGCGTGGCGCGGTACCACAACGTGTATGGTCCGGAGGGAACGTGGGAGGGCGGGCGTGAGAAGGCGCCGGCCGCCATCTGCCGCAAGGTGATCGAGGCGAAGCACCGGGGCACCGGTACGATCGAAATCTGGGGCGACGGCCACCAGACGCGGTCGTTCATGTACATCGACGACTGTCTCAAGGGCACCGTGATGCTCACCCGGAGCCCGGTCACCGACCCGATCAACATCGGATCGAGCGAGCTGGTATCCATCAACCAGCTGGTGGACATCGCCGAGGCGATTGCCGGCGTGAAGCTGAAGCGCAACTACAATCTCGACGCGCCAAAGGGCGTGAACGGCCGCAATTCCGACAACACGAAGATCAATGCCGAACTCGGCTGGGAGCCGTCCGTCAAGCTGCGGGACGGTATGGCGAGGACGTACGCGTGGATCGAGACGCAGTGGCTGGAGAAGTACGGATGACTCCGGTTCCCCGCGCCGACGTGCTCGGCGTGGGGGTGAGCGCCGTGGACCTGCCCGCGGCCGTGCGCATCGTGACTGACGCCGCGGACGCGCGGCGCGGGGGATACGTCTGCGTCACCGGCGTCCACGGCGTGATGGAATCCCAGCGGGATCCCGAACTGCTCCGGATCCACAACGCATCGCTGCTTACCACGCCCGACGGGATGCCGACCGTATGGGTGGGTCGTTCACAGGGACACCGGCAGATGTCTCGTGTGTACGGACCTGACCTGATGCTCGCCGTCTGCGACGCGGGCCGGTCGCGTGGTCACACCCACTACCTGTACGGAGCTGGCCCCAGGGTCGCCGGGGAACTGCAGGCCAGGCTCGAACAACGGTTCCCGGGAATCGCATTCGTCGGCGCCCAGACGCCGCCGTTTCGTGCGCTGTCGGACGAGGAACTGTGGGAAATCGCCGCTTCGCTCCAGCAGCTACGACCGCACTACTGCTGGATCGGCCTGTCCACGCCCAAGCAGGAGCGGCTGATGGCGCGCCTCGCGCCGGCGGTGCCCGAGACCGTCTTCCTTGGCGTGGGAGCAGCATTCGACATGCACGCCGGTCGGCTGCCACAGGCTCCGCGTTGGATGCAGCGCGCCGGACTGGAATGGTTCTATCGCCTCCTCCGGGAGCCGCGGCGGCTGTGGAAGCGCTACCTCGTCAACAATCCGGCGTTCGTCGCGGCGGTTGCCGTCCGGAAGTTGCGCGGCCGCGGCACGGGCGATCTCGCGCGATGACCGCCACGCGGGAACGGCGCGTCGCGGTCGTATACAAGTACGTGCCGGAATACCGGCACCGGTTCTTCGAATTGGCCCGCGGCGAGTTCGCGTCGCGCGGGATTGGATTCGACGTCATTGCCGGGCAGCCGACTGGCGATGACGTCGCCAAGCGCAACGCCGTTGTGCTGCCGTGGGCAACGAATGTCAGGAACATCGAGATCTCCGTGCTCGGGCGGACGGCGCTCTGGGAGCCTGCGTTCGGCCGTACGCGCGGCGCCGGCCTGGTCGTGGCAGAGCAGGCGTCGCGGCTGCTCGTCAATTACGCCCTGCAGGCCCGGTACCTCGCCGGAGGGCCGCCCTTCGCCTTCTGGGGGCACGGCAGGAACTTTCAGCCGCAAGGAGCGAGCCGGATCGGCGAAGCCATAAAACGTCGCGTCTCGCGCCACGCCCATTGGTGGTTTGCCTACAACGAGACCAGCGCGCGGGTCGTCGAGGGGCTGGGCTTCCCGCGGTCGCGCATCACCATCGTGCAGAATGCGATTGACACCACCGCGCTCCGGCTGGCGCGGGCGCGCGTTCGCGACGCCGATCTCGCGGACCTCGCCCGGTCGCTCGGTCTCGTGGGGGAGAACGTTGCGATCTTCGTCGGCAGCATCTACCCGGAGAAGCGCATCGATTTCCTGCTGCGCTGCTGCCGACGCCTGCGCGACGTGGTGCCGAACTTCGAGATGCTCTTCATCGGGGCGGGGGTGGAGTCCGGACTCGTCGACCGAGCGGCCAGGGACTTTCCGTGGATTCGCTCCCTGGGGCCGACGTTCGGCGACGCTCGCGCGCCGTACTTCGCGCTCGCGAAGGTGATGTTGATGCCGGGCCTCGTCGGACTCGGCATCCTCGATTCATTTGCCGCGGTCACGCCAATCGTGACCATGGCCGTGGACTTTCACAGCCCGGAGATCGAATACCTCGCGTCGGGCGTGAATGGCGTGATGGTCGACGCGGCGGAGTCGGAACAGGCCTACGTGGACGCGGTGGCGTCCGTGATGTGCGACCCAGCGCGGCTGGCGGCCCTGCGCGCCGGCTGTCGCGTCGCGGCCGCGACCTACACGGTGGAAGCGATGGTGCGACGGTTCTGCGATGGCGCCGAACAGGCGCTTGCGCGAGAATAGCGTATGCTTCCGCACCCCGTCCGATACCTGTTTCAGCGCCTGAACCGTGTCGTTGCCGTCCGGCGCAATGTGACCCTGGGGCACCGAGTACACATTGGATTCGGGAGCACGCTTTGGGCGCCCACGCGGCTCGTCGTGGGCGACGACGTGTATGTCGGCAAGTATAGCAC
>CAYMSE010000365.1:0-4257 GCA_964392935.1 uncultured Oleiharenicola sp. | reverse complement strand
GAGGCGACGGAGGACCGGCTCGCCCAGCAGAGCCGCCGTCTGTTGCACGGTCATGCCGACCTTCAACTTCGCCCAGATCGGCTCGCGGGCCGCCACGGCGCCCGTGAACACGGCGCTGAGCAGGAAGAGGCGGAGGAGGCGGGACATGCAGGCAGCATCGGATCCGCGCGGGGATATTCGAGTCGCAATTCCACGGCGGCCGTAACGCGGCCGTAAATCAGCCGCCCGCTCCGGTCACAAATCGTGACACGGTTGAAGTTATTTCGAAAGCGCGCCGGTCCTTCGCTCTTGGCACGGAACCCGGCGCGCGTAGCCTGCCGACCGACCCTGCCGTCACCCCCGCCGTTCCGGACCATGCCCAAGCCCGCGCTCAAACGCCTGCCGCCGAAGAAACGTCCGCGCAAAGCGAAATCCGACACGCGCGGCCTCGCCGCCGCGGAGGCCGTGCTGCCGGAGCTCACGGGCGACGCGCTCGCCACCAAGACCGCCGTCGAGGGCGCCGGCGGCGTGGTCGTCGGGCAGTTCGCCGATCCGCTCGGCCGCCATCCGCTCCTGCTGGCCGTGCTCCCGCTCGGCAAGGTGGCGCCGACGCCATTCCAGCGCGACGTGTCCGACCTGCACCACAAGAAGCTGGCCGATGTCATCCATCGCACGGGCATGTTCCTCGATCCGATCATCGCGATCACGGAACCGGCGGGCGGATTCTGGACGCCCAACGGCGGGCACCGCCTCGCGGCGATGCGGCGCCTCGGCGCGAAGGCGATCACCGCGCTGGTCGTGCCGAAGCGCGAGATCGCGTGGCAGATCCTAGCGCTCAACACCGAGAAGGCGCACAACCTGAAGGACAAGGCGCTCGAGGTCATCCGCATCTTCCGCAACCTGCTCGAGGAGGGCGGGGCGAGGCCCGAGAAGGATTTCGGCTACTATTTCGAGGAGGCGTCGTTCATCAAGATGGGCCTCTGCTACGAGAAGAACGCGCGCTTCAGCGGCGGTCTCTACCATCCGTTCGTGCGCCGGCTGTCGGAGTTCAGCGACGAGGCGCTCGCGAAGACCCTGAAGGTGCACGAGCGCCACGCCGGCCTGCTGCTCGAGCTCGACACCAAGGTGGTCGAGGTGGTGGCGAAGCTGAAGGCGAAGGGCTTCGTGAGCCCGTACCTCAAGACCTTCGTCGTCGCCCGCTCGAATCCGCTCCGCTTCATGAAGGAGCCGCCCGGGCTCGAGGAACTCATCGGCCTCATCCGCGGCAAGGTCGAGCGGTTCAACGTGGACCGGATCAAGGCCGAGGACATCACCGCGTCCGGCGGCGGCGTGCCGGACGACGAGTAAGCGATGCGCGTGCGAGCCGCCGCTTTCGCGCGACGCGGGACGCCCCGCCGCCGGTCATGGCTCGTCGCCATCCTGGGCGTGGGGTGCGCGCTGGCGGTTTCCGGCTGCATTTCCACGTTGCGCCACCCGGGCGTGCGCACGCGCGCGGCGCTGTATGATGCCTGGCTGGCATGGGAGAACGGCCGGACGAGCGAGGCGCTGGCGGCCGCGCAGCGCGCAGTGCGGTTCGCGGCGCGCGAGCGCCTGCCCGACGAGGTGCTGGTGGAGGTCTATGACGACGCCGGCTTGTACTACCACGCGAGCGGCCTGCACGATCAGGCCGTGTTTCATCAGGCGATCGCCGTGCTGCTCGCCCGAAAATCCGGGCTGCCGCCGGAAAGGATCGCGCTGTACGAAGGTCGCCTGCGCCAGGCAATGGCGGCGGCGCATCCGGATTTCGTCCAAGATGCGCAAGCCACGTCGACCAGTAACCTGCTCAAGCTGAAAAATATCCGCGAGAATCCGCATATCCGATACGCGTTTGGCCCAGGCGAGTAGGGTGGGGTTACTCCAAGAAATTTCGGAAAAAGCGGTTGACTTGACCAAATAGTCAACTACTCGTCTTGGCCATGGGTAGAACTTCAGATGCGAACGAAAGGCTGATGGACGCCGCGCTCGACCTCATTTGGGAGGAGAGCTACGGCGCCGTCACGATCGACGACATCTGCAAGCGGGCCGACGTCAAGAAGGGCAGTTTCTACTACTTCTTCGATTCGAAGTCGGACCTCGCCATCTCGGCACTCGAGCGGATGTGGGTCGAAGAGAGCAAGCCGAAGATGGACAGCCTGTTTTCCCCCTCGGTGGATCCGCTGGCCCGCCTCACCGCGTATTTGCAGAGCATCCACGAGAAGCAGGTGGAGCTGCACCAGAAGACCGGCAAGGTCCTCGGGTGCCCCGTCGTGGCCCTTGGCTCCGAGACCTGCACGTGCGACGAGGAGAAGGCCGTCGGCGACAAGATGCGCGAGATGTTCACCCGCAAGCGACGCTACTACGAGACCGCGATCCGCGACGCCATCGCCGAAGGCTCGATCGAGCCGGGCGACCCCGCGGAGAAGGCGCTTGCGCTCGCCGGCCTCATCGAGGGCACCCTCACCCAGGCCCGGGTCATGAACAACGCCGACGTCCTGCGCCACCTGCCCGAGCTGGCACTGCGTATCCTGGGCGCCAAAACCAACACCACCGCCAAAGTCTGAGCCACCTGTCCGCTGCGCACGGCACCTCGTGCGCTCTTTTTTCGCCACTTAACTAGCTAACCAGTCAACTATCATCCCTTCAATCCACGCTTCCACGATGAAAAGTAAGATTATCTCCACCGCTTCGTCTCCCTCTGCGAATCCCATGATTTCGATCCCGATGTCCCCGCTGTTCGTCCGTCGCTTTGCCAACGCCGCGGCGGCGCGCGCGCGGGCCTCCACCGATCCGCTCAGCGATCTGTGGAGTCCGCGCCTGCTCGATCGCCTCCAGGCGCCGGTCACACGCTTCCGCTACTGAGTCTTCCCGCCCCCCCCAGGTTTTCCACGCCATGAATACGATTCCCTCCCATCCGATTTCCGTCACGCAGGCGTCCTTTGCCGCCGACGTCCTCGCAGCGTCCCACCGCCAGCCGGTGCTCGTCGACTTCTGGGCCTCGTGGTGCGGCCCGTGCAAGGCGATCGCCGGCTCGCTCGATGAAATCGCCCGCGAGCGCGCCGGCCGCGCGCTCGTCGCCAAGGTCGACGTCGACGCCCACCCGGAGCTCGCCGCCCGCCACGGCGTGCGCTCGATCCCCACGCTCCTCGTCATCCGCGACGGCGCGGTGGTCGCCAATCTCGTCGGCGTCCGCCCGAAGTCCGAGCTGCTCGCGCGGCTCGATGCCGCCATCGCCGCCGCGCAGCCCGCGGTTCCCGCCTGATTCCCTTTCACCACGCCATCACCCTGCCATGACCTCCCCCTCCTCCCCGCCCTCCACCCGTCCGCAGCGCCGCGCGATCTTCGCCGCCGCGGGCTTGCTCGCCGCCGTTGGCGCGGGCCTCTACTTCGCCCTGCCCGGCCGGCTGCACGCCGCCAGCGCCGCCACCCCGGTCGCGCCGCCCGCCCCGAAAGTCACCGTCGCCCCGGTCGAGCAACAGCTCGTCACCGAGTACGAGGAGCTGACGGGCCACGTCGACGCCATCGAAACCGTCGAGCTGCGCGCCCGCGTCTCGGGCCACCTCGAGGCCGTTCACTTCCGGGCCGGCCAGCTCGTGAAGAAGGGCGACGTGCTTTTCACCATCGACCCGCGCTGGTACCGGGCGCAGTTCGACCTCGCGGCGGCGCGCGCTGACGTCGCCGTCAGCGAAGCCGCCCGCGCCGAGCGGTTGCTCGCCGCCAACGCCATCTCGGGCGAGGAAGCCGAGGCCCGCCGCGCCGCCGCCGCCGAGGCGCGCGCCGCACTGGCCACCGCGCAGCTCGACCTGGAGCACACGGAGGTCCGCGCACCGATCGACGGCCGCGTCAGCCGCGCCTTCGTCACCGCCGGCAACCTCGTCTCCGGCGCCCCCGGCGGCGCCACGCTGCTGACCACCATCGTCACCGTCGGCGACGCCTACGTCTACGCCGACCTCGACGAGGCGACGCTGCTGAAGTTCAACCGGCTCGCCCGCGAGGGCCGCATCCTGATGCGCAACGGCCGCGTGCCGGTCGACCTGCAGCTGTCCGATGAAACGGACTTCCCGCGGCACGGCTTCATCGAGTCCGCCGACAACCGCGTGAATCCCGCGACGGGCTCGCTCGTGCTGCGCCTGGTGTTCCCGAATGACGATGGCGCGCTCCTCCCGGGCCTCTTCGCCCGCGTGCGCCTCCCGGTCAGCGCGCCGCAGCCGGCGCTGCTCGTCAGCGAGCGCGCGATCGGCACCGACCAGAGCCAGAAATTCG
>CAYMSE010000364.1:0-4198 GCA_964392935.1 uncultured Oleiharenicola sp. | reverse complement strand
CGCGTTGACCCCAACGCGTTTTGCCGGAGCGACACAGCATCATTCTGGCACGGGAAAGCGCGGTGGGGTCAACGCGCTCCACCACGCGGTTCTGCTGGCCGCGCCCGGCTCAGGCCTCGCTGGCGGCGAAGCGGGGCAGCGCCTCGGCGTGGCGCCGGTGGATGTCGAGGTAGGTTTCGTCCACGAGCCGGTCGACCGCCATGCCGTGCAGGAACCGCGCGCTGAAGCCCGGCTTGTCCACGTCGAGCGTGTTGCGCACCACGGCCAGGAAATCGCGAATCAGCTCGCGGGGATTCTCGTCGCCGACGGAAATGCGGATCGTTGTCGGCGTGATGCCGGCCTCCCGGAGGGCCTCAGCGTCGAGTTCGGAATGCGTGGTGAGCGCCGGGCACAGCACCATGGTGTTGCTCTGGCCGAGCGAAACCATGTGGCCGAACATCGGCGCCAGCGAATCGAAGAACCGCTCGAGCGTGAGGCGCGACAGCTTGGCCTTCTCGAAGTGGATCGTGAAGAGCGGCGGGGGTAGGCCGAGATACGATAGCTTGCCCGCCAGCTCGTGGTTCGAGTCCGCCGGATTCGCGGGCCCGTTGACCGTCAGCAGCGGATGGCTGCCCAGCCATCGCGCGAAGATCGCCGTGTTGATGCATTTGCGGAGCATGCGCGCCTCGAGCGTCTTCATCCCGTTCAACACTTCGAACGCCTTGTCCGAGTCGAGGAACGCGCCCTTGATGTAGTACACGTTCCAAAAGAGCGTGTCCTGCCAGGCATGCCCGGCGGGCGACTGGCCACCCTTGGGGAGGAACATGTCCTCGTTGCGCCCGATCACCACGCCGGCCGTGGTCGTGCCGTGACCGGTGAGGTCCTTGGTGTAGCTGTGCAGGACGAAGTCGGGGCGCTCGACCGGGTCCGGCGCTTGGAGCGGGCGGACGAGGAAGGGGGTGGCGACGGTACTGTCGAGGATGACGGTCAGGCCTTCGCGGTGCGCTTCGCGGCAGATGGCGGGCACGTCGAGGAAGACGCCGTGCGGGTTGCACGGACTTTCAAGGTACACGTAGATCTGGCGCCCGGCGGTGAGCCGCTCCGCGTGCCGGGCGCGCACCTGCGCGAGGGCGCGGCGGAAGTCCGTGGCCCCCGTGCCGTCGAAGAAGGTGACGGCGACGTCCAGATTGCTGCGCTTGCCGTACCAGTCGTGGAGGAGCTGGTACGCGCCGCCGTAGATGTTGCGCGACGAGAGGAGGACGTCCTGGTAGCCGACGAGGTGCGACAGCACGCCGTCGATCGCCGCCATGCCGGAATTGAAGTTCCAGGCGAGGTAGTCGGCCGCGTAGGGCCCGCATTCGACGTCCACGATGTGGTTGGCGAGCGAGATCGAGGTCGGGTTCATCAGCCGCGAATAGATCTCGTGCAGCATCTCGCGTCCCTGGAAGGCGTCGTCGATCCACTCGGAGCACGCGTAGAGGTAGGTGGCGGTGCGCGTGATGACCGGGTTCGCGGAGAAGAGCGCGGTGACGTTGTCGAAGACCGGGTGCGGGCCCTTGGCCAGGGTGGTGGTGTTCGAGTAGCCGAGCGACTGGTGGGTCTTGCGCGCCGGGTTCTGCAGCGTGTCGAGCAGCTTCGCCAGTTGGAACGAGAGGAATTTCTTCGCGTTGAAGAGCGCCAGGCGGTCGCCGCGCGGCAGCCGGGCGAGTTCGCGCAGCGTGGTCTCCCACAGTTCCATGACGTCGCCGTGCGCCGCGTAGAGCTTTTCCGCGAGGGCGAGCAGCGGCCGGCCGGCGGGGCTGCGCGGATCCACGTGGAAATGCGCGAGCTGCTCGAGGGCGAGCTCGTGGGTGGTCGTGGCGCGGCTGGTCTTGCGGCGGGGCGAGAGGAGGCGGGCTTCGAGGGCGGGGCGTTCGGGTTCGGTCGCGACCCGGGCGGGGCGGCGCGGGGTGGTCTTCATGCCGCCATGCTACCGCGCGGCGTTTATGACACAAGCGGCGAGACGCGGGGTCCCGCGCGTCGCGGCGTCAGCCCTTCGCCTGCTCGATCGCGGAGACCTTGCCGTTGGTGAAGGTGATGCGGATGCGCTCCTCCTTGTCCTCACTGTAGGTGTCGGCGAAGACGGGGCGGTAGTAGAGGCGGTAGGTGCGCAGGTACGGATCGAAATAGACGCGGCGGTGATAGCCCACCATGGCGGTGCCTTCGTAACGCGTGTAGTAGGTGTTGTAGATCCACGTCACGGTGCTGCCGGCCGCGCTCTTTGACTCGCGCTTCTGGTCGGGATTGCCGAGCGCGAGGTAGACCATGTCCTCGGTGTAGCCGAGGTCGATGATGCCCTGCTTGATCTTGTCCTGCGTCGCCTTGTCGACGCTGGCGAAGACGTCGGGTTTTTCGCGGATGCGGCTCTCGACCGACTGGCAGCCGGCGGCGAGCAGGAGGCCGGAGCCCAGGGCGAGCAGGGAAAGGAGGCGGGAGGTCATGATGGGGGATGCGACCCGGGGCAGGCTGGCGAGGTTCCCGGAAATGTCAGCTGGAGATGCGCAGATGCCGCAGGCGCAGGGCGTTGAGCACGACAGTGAGGGAGCTCAGGCTCATGGCCGCGCCTGCGAACATCGGGCTCAGCAGCCAGCCCGTGAACGGAAAGAACGCCCCTGCGGCCAGCGGGATCCCGGCGGTGTTGTAGGCGAAGGCCCAGAAGAGATTCTGCCGGATGTTGCCCATGACCGCGCGGCTCAGGTGCACGGCGCGCACCAGCGCGGAGAGGTCGCCCTTCACCAACACCAGGCCGGCGCTGTGCATCGCGACGTCGGTGCCCGTGCCCATGGCGATGCCGACATGGGCGGCGGCGAGCGCCGGGGCGTCGTTGAGCCCGTCGCCGGCGACGGCCACGCGCTCGCCGCGGGCCTGGTGCTCGCGCACCAGCGCCTGCTTGCGGGCCGGGGAAACCTCGGCGTGAAACCCGTCCAGGCCGAGTTGCTCGGCCACCGCGCGGGCGGCGGCGGTCCGGTCCCCGGACACCAGGTGGATGCGAAACCCCAGCCGCTGCAGTTCGGCGATGGCCGCGGCGGTGCCGGACTTGAGGGCGTCGGCCAGCGCGATGAGGCCCGCCTCGCGCCCGTCGACGGTCACGCTGACAAGCGTGGCCGCGGTGTGACCGGGCAGCTCGTAGCCAGCCGGGGCGCGGGTGAGTTCGACGTGGCGTTCCTCGACGGTGGCGCTGACCCCGGCGCCGGGGTGGGCGGAAAAATCGTGGGCGGGCGCCAGCGTCAGGCCGCGCGCGCGGGCCGCGGCCACGATCGACCGGGCCAGCGGATGTTCGCTGCCGGTCTCGGCCGAGGCGGCCAGCCGCAGCAACTCGGATTCCGTGAAGGGCCCGGCGGGCTGCAGGAAGGCGACCTGCGGGCGACCCACGGTGAGGGTGCCGGTCTTGTCGATGAGGAGCGTGTCGGCCCCGGCGAGGGCCTCGAGGGCGGCCGCGTCCTTGACCAGCACGCCGGCCTGCGCGCCGCGGCCGATGCCGGTGACGAGCGAGACCGGGGTGGCCAGGCCCAGCGCGCACGGGCACGCGATGATGAGCACGGCGACGGCGTTGAGGAGGCCGTGGAGCCAGCCCTGCTCCGGGGCAAACACGCTCCACGCGACGAAGGTCACCCCCGCGACGGCGAGCACGCCGGGCACGAACCAGGCCGAAACGCGGTCCGCGAGCCGGGCAATCGGCGCCTCGCTTTCGGTCGCGGCCTGCACCAGGGCGACGATCTGCGCGAGCAGCGTGTCGGCGCCGACGCGCTCCGCGCGATAGACGAACGAGCCCGTCGTGTTCAGCGTGCCGGCGCTGACCTGGTCGCCGGACACCTTCGCCACCGGCAGCGGTTCGCCGGTCAGCATGGACTCGTCGATCTCCGCCGGGCCGTCGACCAGCGCGCCGTCCACCGGCAGGTTTTCGCCGGGCCGCACGCGGAGATCGTCGCCGGGGTGGATGGACTCGACGGGGACGTCTTCCTCCGCGCCGTCGGCGCGGAGGCGGTGGGCGATCTTCGGCGCCAGGTTCATCAGCGCACGGATCGCCGCGTCGGTGCGCGCGTGCGCGCGCTGCTCGATGATTTGTCCGAGCAGGACGATCGTCGTGATGAACGCCGTTGCTTCGAAGTACAGTGGCACCCCGTGCCGGGTCTGGTACGCCGCCGGGACGTAGGCCCAGAGGAACATGACGGCGGTGCTG
>CAYMSE010000363.1:0-7368 GCA_964392935.1 uncultured Oleiharenicola sp. | reverse complement strand
GTCGAGCCGCTCGACGTACTTGGAGCGGCGGCTGTCGTAGGCACCGCCCGCGCCGCCGGCGCCCGCGGCCGCCGGTTCGGCGCCCCGGGCGCGGACCGTCCCGGTGATGGTCCCGGCCGACAGGACGGAACCGAGGACGAGTACGGAAAAGAGAAGTGCGGCGGGCAGTTTCATGCGGTCAGAAGCGGAGGCCGAGCAGGCTGGAGAGCATGTTGACGTCGCCGCGGCTGCTCCCGTCCAGGAGATGGCTGGTTTCGTGGCTGTATTCGAATTTCCACACGAGCGGCGGACTGAACCGATAGCCGAGGCCCAGGCTCAGCCGCCGGAGGTCCTTGGTCAGCGGCGCGTAGGGATTGTAGAAGTATTCGCCTGCGCCGCTCAGGCCGGTGAGCGGATAACCCCGCGGGGCGTCGATCGCGCTGTAGCGCGCCGCGACGAAGAAGCCTTCGCCAAACTCCTGCACACCCTCGAGGCCGTAGTAGGTCAGGTGCCGCGAATTGTCCGCCGTGGCGTTGTCGTCGTCGAAATTCACCCGGCCCAGCATCCCGTGCAGGTGCCCGCCGGACCAGCGGTAGGTGGCGTCGACCTCCGCGAGGTCGGCCCAGAAGGTCCGCGTGGTGGCCGCCGGCCCCAGCTGGCGGAAGAAGGCGTTGGCGATCCACACTTCCGAATATCCGTCGCCGGCCACGGAAAGGTCGCCGGTGCGCATCGCGCTGGCACTGAGGGCGAGCCGCGGGGTCGCGTCGAATCCGAGGCGGACAACCACGGATTTGTCGGGATCGAAGTCCCGCATCGTCTTGTGTCCGCCGTTCAGCACCGCGAGGTTGTAGCGCACGGGCCCGTAGGTGCCGTAGAGCTGGACGCCCTCGTCGATGCCCCAGATGTCGGTCGCGGAGTGGGTGACGAGCGGGTTGTCGACGACGTTCCGGTATTGGTACTCCTCGCCAAACGGCAGGTTCATGCGGCCGGCGCGCAGCGAAAGGACGTGGTTGCGGTCGCCGCGCCACAGCCCCTCGACGTCCATGTAGAGCTCGCCGAGATGGAAGTACTCGTCATTCGCCTCGCGGGTCGTGAGTTCGAGGCCGCCGAACAAATACACGTTCTTCCAGATCGCGGCCTCGACAAAGACCTTGGCGTCGTCGACCCGGAACTCGGAGTTCGGCTGGGTGCCCTCCTGGTTGCTGCGGAAGAATCCGAGGCCGGCCTCGCCGCTGATCCGGACCTGCCGGTCGGACGAGGCGGACGCCGCGCCGGTCGGCGCCGGGGCGGGCTCATCGATGCGGTCCAGGCGCACGCGCAACTCGTCGATCTGCTTCTGCTGCGCGCGTACTTGCTCCTGCAGCAGCCGGTTCTGCTCGACGAGTTCCTTCACGTCCGGCTCGACCGCGAACGCCGCGCTGGCCAGCGCCACGAAGAAGCTTGCGAGACACCAGCGTGGAGGAATATCGGGAACTGAACTCACGGGGCGGGTAACACCGCGGGAGGCTAGCCGGGTCGCCTGCCACTGCAAGCTCCGGTCCGCGAGGGGCCTAGGCAATCGGGGCGAAGACGACGCAGACCGCCTGGGGCACCGCGATCTCGTGCCCGGCGGGCGTGAGGCGGCCGGTTGAGGGGTCCACGCGGAAGACCACCACGTTGCCGGTGTCGCGGTTGGCGGCGAGCAGCCACCGTCCATCGGGAGTGAGATTGAAATTGCGGGGATGCCGGCCGCCGCTCGGGACGATCTCGACCGGGGCCAGCGCGCCGGTGTGGGCGTCGCGACTCAGGACGGCGATGCTGTCGTGGCCGCGGTTGGAACCGTAGACGAACCGGCCGTCGGGGCTGAGGCGGATCTCGGCGCAGGTGTTTTCCCCGGTGAACCCGGTCGGGAGCGTCGGGACGCTGCCATGGGCGGTCAGGTGGCCGCTGGCGGCGTCAACGCCGTAGGTCGTGATCGTGCCGTTGAGCTCGTTGATGACGTAGAAGTGCCGCCCGTCGGGGGAAAACCGGCTGTGGCGCGGGCCGGCGCCGGCCGCGGTGGCCGTCTCGCCCAAGAGCGTGAGCACCGCGGTGGCGGGATCGAAGCCGAACTGGTACACGCGGTCGCGGCCGAGGTCGCAGACGTAGAGGAAGCGGTTGTCCGGCGAAAACGTCAGCGAATGCGGATGCGGCTTGTCCTGCCGGTGGCGCTGCGGCCCGAGCGAGCCGGCGGCCGTGAACAGGCTCGCGCGCGGACCGGGTGCGCCGTCCGCCCGGAGGGGAAACGTCGCGACCTCGCTGGCGTGGTAGCTGATGACCGCCGCCATGCGGCCGGTGGCATCGACCGCGACGTGGGCCAGCGGGCCTCCGCCCGTCGCCGCGACGTCGAGCGGCGTCAGGGCGCCGGTTTCAGCGGCGACGCGGAACGCGGCGAGCGCGCCGCCCGCCCGCCCGTTGACGGTACCCTGCTCGGTGAGGGCGTAGAGGGTGTCCCGGCGCGGGTGCAGCGCGAGAAAGGTGGGATTGCCGGCGGCGGCAGCGAAGGCCGGCGCATCGAGGCGGCCCGTGGCCGGGTCGAGTTGCGTGGTGTAGACCCCGCGGCTGTCGCCGCCGGCGGGAGTATAGGTGCCAAGGAAGACGCGGAGACTCGGGGCGTGGGCCATCGGCCCCTACGAAAGGGCGAAATGCCGGCGGTTGGCAAGGTCGCGCCGCAGTTCCGGGCGCACATCCGGGTGCGCGATCGAGATCAGGGCCTCGCCCCGCTCGCGGATGCTGAGGCCGTGGAGGTTGACCGCGCCGTACTCGGTGATGACCCAGTGCACGTGGCCGCGGGTCGTGACGACCCCGGAACCCTGGGTGAGCTGCGGCACGATGCGCGACACCTTTCCCCCCATGGCCTGCGAGGGAAGCGCGATGATCGGCTTGCCGCCGCGCGAGAGTGCCGCGCCGCGGATGAAGTCCATCTGGCCGCCGATGCCGGAGTAGATGCGGTCGCCGATGGAATCGGCGCAAACCTGGCCCGTGAGGTCGATCTGGATGGCCGAGTTGATCGCGACCACCCGCGGATTCTTCCGGATGACGGACGTGTCGTTCGTCCAGTCGCACGGGTAGAAGTTCACGAGCGGGTTGTCGTGCACGAAGTCGAACACGCGTTGCGAGCCGTTGATGAAGCTGGTGATCACGCGGCCCTGGCCGACGACCTTGAACTTGTTCGTGACGGCGCCCGACTCGACGAGGTCGACGACCCGGTCCGAGAACATCTCCGTGTGGATGCCAAGGTCGTGCTTGTTCTTCATGCGGCTCAGCGCCGCGTCGGGGATGCCGCCGATGCCCATCTGCAGGGTCGAGCCGTCCTCGACGAGGTTGGCGATGATCTCGCCGATGCGCGCCTCGACCGGGGTCTCGGCCGACGGGGCGTGGCCATGGAGGTCGCGATCGGTCGCGATGAAGGCGTCGAAGCGCTTGAACGGAATGACGTTGTTGCCGTGGGTGCGCGGCATGCGGGCGTTGACCTCGGCGACGACGAGCTTGGCGGTCTCCGTGGCGGCCTTGGCGGCGTCGCACGACGTGCCGAGCGAGCACATGCCGTTGTGGTCCGGGGGCGACACCTGGATGAGTGCGACGTCGAGCTGGACCTGGCCCGAGAGGAAGAGGCCGGGGATGTCGGACAGGAAGATCGGCACGAAGTCCGCCCGGCCCTCGGCGATGGCGACGCGCAGCGGCGCGCCGGTGAAAAGGGAGACGGAGCGGAATTCCTTCTCCCGGCCCTTCTCCGCGAAGGGCGCGGGGCCGTTGGTGTGCAGGTGCCAGAGGCGGACGCCCTCCAGGTCATGTCGGGCGGCGAGCGCGTCCAGCAGAGGTGTCGGGGTGGCCGCGGCGCCATGGACGAACAACTTCGCCCCGGAGCGAATGCAGGCGACCGCGTCGGCCGGGGAGACGGCGCGGGACTTCCAGTCGTGATTCGGCGTGGGAAGATTAGGCATGCTCCGACTTTGCGGGAACGGGGTCAGGATGGCGACCGATGAACGTGCGCATTCGTTGGGAAATCTTGGTCGCGGGTTGCATCACGCGGGGGCGAGCGCCTCCTTGTAGTGGCGCCGGCACATCGCGACGTAGCGGTCGTTGCCGCCGATCTCCACCTGCGCGCCCTCGCGCACGCCGCGGCCGTCGGGCCCGACCCGGAGGTTCATCGTGGCCTTGCGGCCGCAGTGGCAGATGGTCTTCAGCTCGATCAGGTCGTCCGCCAGTGCCAGCAGCGCGGCGCTGCCGGGAAACAACTGCGCCTGGAAATCCGTGCGCAGGCCGTAGCACAGCACGGGCACGCGCAGGACGTCCGCGATCTCCGTGCATTGCTCGACCTGCACGCGGCTGAGGAACTGCGCCTCGTCGATCAGCACGCAGGCGACGGGCTGGGCGGCGTGGGCGGCCTTCACATGCTGGAAGAGGTTCTCGTCCGCCTGCAGCGCGAGCGCCTCGGCTTCCAACCCGATGCGCGACTTGATGCGGCCGATCCCGGCGCGCGTGTCGATCGCGGGGATGAAGAGCAGCGTCCGCATGCCGCGTTCGTGGTAGTTGTGGCTCGCCTGGAGCAGCACCGTCGATTTGCCGGCGTTCATCGCCGAGTAGTAGAAATACACCTTCGACATGGATTCGAGCCAAGCGCCCGGACCCGGGGGAGGCCAACAAAAAGCCGGCCCGGGTAGGGAACGGACGCGGGCGGCACGACGATCCCGCACGGGAATTTTACGCCGCGGGGACTCATCCGCGGCGGATCTGTGCCGATATGGGACTCAGCTTTCGTCCCTTGCCTCATGGCCGCCCTCGATCCCCTCATGTTCCGCCAGCTGCCGCTGATCCAGAAGATCATCGCGGACGAAACGTGGTTGGAGGCGGAGCGGCGCGGCTGCCACGTGGCCTCGAACGACCCGATCGTCCGCGAGAACGTCTGCCAGGTTATCCTCCGGGTCGGCGCCGCCATGCGGTCCGCGCTCGAGGCGGAGCGGCCCAACGTGCCGGAGAAAGTGCCGCCGGAGGACCATCATCCGCACGCGGCGTAGCGCGGGCGCGGCCGGGCGCCGCGTTGTTGGTGGCATCCGGAACAGCCGTGGTGCCGTTCGACTTGGGCGGGCCAATGAAGAAGGCGGGGCCGCGGGCCCCGCCTCGGGAAGGTGACGCCGCCGCGCCGGCTCAGCGCAACCGGGCGAAGGTCTTGCCGAGCAGCTCGAGGTCCGACGCGTTCTTGGTCTTCTCGCGGGCCGAGGCGATGAGCTTCTGCTCCAGGGCGTTCTTGGTCGGGCGCGACTTGTTCTCGTAAAAGACGCCGAACTTCCCGGGCCAGGCCTCGGACGCCAGCTTGAAGGCGGCGATCTCGTCGGCCGGGTCGTGGCGGTTGGCGTCTTCGGGCGAACCGTCGTGCTTCTTCAGCTCGATGGCCTGCCAGGCCCCGCCCTTGCGCGGGTTGGCCGCGTCGAACGCGCCCTCGAAGAACTCGACGCACTCGGAGAGGATCTCGACCACGGAGAAGCCGTCGTGCTGCGCGGCCCGGAGCATCATCTCGACCATGTGGTTGACCTGCGTGGCGTGCGAGCGCGCGACGAACGTGGCGCCGCTGTTGAGCAGCGAGCGCATCGGGTTGATCGGCTGGTCGATCGCGCCCCACGGGTCGGTCTTCGACTTGAAGCCGAGCGGGGAGGTCGGGGAAGTCTGCTTCTTGGTCAGGCCGTACACGGAGTTGTCCATGATCACGTAGGTGACGCGCGGGTTCTTGCGCGCAGTGTGGACAAGGTGGTTGCCGCCGATGGAGAAGCCGTCGCCGTCGCCGCCGAACACGAACACGTGCAGGTCGTCGCGCCCGAGGCTGATGCCCGCGGCGAACGGCAGCGCGCGACCGTGGATGTAGTGGCCGCCGTGCGTGTTGACGAAGTAGGGGAAGCGCGACGAGCAGCCGATGCCGGCGAAGGTCACGATCTTCTCCTGGGGGTAGTTCAGCTTCTCGAGCACCTTGTAGAACGAGGCGAGCACGGCGAAATCGCCGCAGCCGGGGCACCACGTCGGGTGATCGGCGGTGAGGGCCTTCTTGGTGAGCGGTGCGCCGGGCGCGGGGGGCGGGGTCGGAAGGGTGGCGGGGGCGGACATGAGGGAAAGGAGGAAGGTTGGGGGAGGAGGCAGGCGGGCGCGACGTCAGCGGCGCACGACGGCGAGGATGCTCTGCTTGCGCATGCCGATGGTGTTCTCGGGAAGGTCGATCTTCTTCGCCACGCGCTCGACGATCTCGCTGACCTTGTAGGTGAGGCCGTCGGTCTTCGTGATGCTGCTGATGGCGGGATTGCAGAACCGGGCGCGGAGCAGCGTGGCCAGCTGGCCCGAGCCGTAGAGGCCCTCGTCGTTGATCTCGACCACGATGATGTGCTTGTAGCGGCTGAAGGTCTCCTCGAGGCCGGGCGCGAGCGGATGCAGGTGGCGCATCTGCATGTGCGCGGCCTTGACGCCGGCGTTGCGCAGCCGGCCGACGGCCTCGCGGATCGGGCCGTAGGTGCAGCCCCAGCCGATGAGCAGCACCTCGCCGGACTCGTCGCCGAACAGCTCGGGCGCGGGGAGGCTGTTCGCCACCGCCTTGATCTTCTCGCGCCGCTTCTCGGTCATCTTCGTGTGCAGCGCGGGGTTGGCGGTCGGATGGCCGAGTTCGTCGTGCTCGAGGCCGGTGACGGTCGGATACTTGCCGGAGGTCATGATCGACCCCGGGGGCGCGTGGCGCGTCATCCCGCCGAGCGGGTAGGGCTTGAACTCGGGCGGGCGCGGGCTCGTGTCGGGCTTCACGGCGACCATGAGCTTCGCCAAATCCGGTTCCTCGAACGCCTCGATGCGCGTCGCGATCGCCTGGTCCGTGAGGATGATCACCGGCGTGCTGAACTCGCGCGCGATGCGGCCGGCCTCGAGCGCGATGTAGAAGCAGTCCTCGACATTCTTCGGGGCGAGGACGACGCGCGGGGTGTCACCGTGCGAACCGTAGATGGCCTGGAGGAGGTCGCTCTGTTCGATGTTGGTCGGCAGGCCGGTCGAGGGGCCGCCGCGATGGACGTTGACGACGATCAGCGGCATTTCCGCCATCGTGGCCCAGCCGAGGGCCTCCATCTTGAGCGACAGCCCGGGGCCGGAGCTGCCGGTGATCGCCAGGTGGCCGCCGTACGCGAAGCCGAGCGCGGTGGAAGCCGCGGCGATCTCGTCCTCGCATTGCACGAAGATGCCGCCGTACTTGGGCAGCTCGGTGCGGAGGGTCTCCATGATCGAGGACCATGGCGTGATGGGATAGCCGGCGCCGTAGCGCACGCCGGCGGCGAGCAGGCCGTAGGCGAGGATCGAATTGCCGTCGCCGGTGACTTGCGGGCGGCCGGAGGCGCCGCCGGCCGCCGG
>CAYMSE010000362.1:0-2807 GCA_964392935.1 uncultured Oleiharenicola sp. | reverse complement strand
GCCACCCGATAACTTCTATCGAAAACTCAGAGGGGCACTCAACATCGAATTCATCCGAAAAGAAACACGCCACTACTATGGCACCGAAGGCCAGGAAAGCATCGACCCCATCGTCTTCTTCAAACTCATGCTCGTAGGCTATCTCGAAAACCTCGCCTCCGACAGGCGCATCATCGCCACCGCTTCCCTGCGCATGGACATTTTATTTTTCATCGGCTACAACATCGATGAGCAGTTACCCTGGCACAGCACGCTCTCCCGCACGCGCCAGCTCTATGGTGAAGAGGTCTTCAAACAACTTTTCAAAAGCGTGCTCAGGCAGTGCATCGACAAAGGTATGGTGGCCGGCAGAAGGCAAGCTGTTGACAGCGCGCTCATCAAAGCCAACGCATCGATGGACTCCATCGCGGAAAAAGAAATCCTCTCCGATGCCGATACTTTTTCTGATGAGCTCATTGCTAATGAAGAAGACAAACCAAAAGTGGATGCGAAGAAAAAGAAACGTGTGGAAGAACACCACCGCTGGAAAGAGAAAGCCTACGATGGCATGCCCGGCAGCCGCAATGGAAAAAATGCAGAGGAAGACATGCGCCCCAAGTTCCTGAGCAACCACACGCATTATTCTACCACCGATGCCGATGCACGCATTGCGGTGAAGCCCGGCAAGCCACGCCAGTTCAACTACCTCGCCCAGACTTCTGTTGACACTGCCCACCACGTGATCACCCACATCGCTGCGCACCATGCCGATAAGAAAGACAGCCAGTGCATGCCTGCCATCATCGAAGGTCTGAAAGAGAATTTATCAAACGAAGGACTGATCGTAGAGCAAGTGATTGCCGACACCGGCTACAGCAGCGGCCAGGCTTTGAAAGCGCTCGAAGAAAACAACATCACCGCCTACATCCCCAACTTCGGTCAATACAAACACCAGCGCGAAGGATTTACTTATCACAAAGAAGGTGACTACTACACGTGCAGTGAAAACAAGAAAATCGAATTCAAAAAAGTCAAAGACAACAACGGCTACGGTGCCAAAGAGTATCGCAGCTCGCGCAAAGACTGTGCAGGATGTGTACTCCGTTCAACTTGCATCGGCAAGGGCTTCGAGAAAAAAATAGTGGACACCTTTGACAAACCCTACTACGACAGGATGCACGAGCGGTTAAAAACTTCCTACGCGAAGAAGATGAAGAAGCTGCGGCAGAGCACCGTAGAGCCCGTGCTGGGCACGCTCATAAATTTCTTAGCGATGAAGCGCGTGAACACCCGCGGCATACAACTCGCCAACAAGTGCATGCTCATGGCCGCCATCGCATACAACATCAAGAAGATGATGAAGTTCAAAGCACACAAAGCAATAGCGAAGGCGATGCAGAACAGCGCACCACTCAATGCCTGTCTCTCTTTCATCAAAAATTGTTGTCTTGATTTTAGAACAGTGTCCCTAAGTTGGAATTGAAGCAAAAACTTCAAAAAAGCCTCGCGGCACTCAGTTGTCAACAGTGTTATCAACAAAACCCGCTACCAATCTCTATTTTTTCTAAAGTGTAGTCGCGCAACAGCTACCATTGTTAGGCGCTGCCGCTATCACTGCTAGTTTTTACTCCCGTCAATTTTTTCGTTAAATCAATAAGCAGTCCAATGCCGATAAACGTCCAGCTGCTTTTGGGAAAGCTGTCCGCGGCTGCAAAAATCAGTTGCCCGTCTCCACGAAAGTTAAGCGCAAGTCCCCAATAAATGTAAAAACCAAGCGGGTGGACTATGAAGTACATAACAGTCATTGCGATTGCAATTTTTTTCTTTGAAAACGTCCCGTCTCTTCTGGTAGTGCGTCCTGTCTTAAGTAGAACAATTGAAAGGACAATTACGAAAATGACTATTAATAGAATGATTGTCAATTTACCAACATTACTGTAGGGATCATTGTCAGTAAGGCCTTTTGCCAGGGTTTCGATAATTACACCAGGGAATACAGATATGATCGGAACGAAAAAGGTCAGGGTCAGCAAGAGAGAAACAAATGTGAAGACTGTCCCAATAGCAAGTCCGTCAAAATTGTTTTCTTTTTTCAATTGTTCTACGTCCGTTTCTTTTTGTGAACTGTCCATGCGGTTGCGCCTAACGCTTGTGCTTACGTCAGTGCGGAAAGTTTTTACTTCGCACTTTTTGCGCGCACACGCTAAGCTAATGTACAAAAAGTTTTTTCATCGCAGTCGCTCCGCATTGCGGAAGCATGTTGTTAGTGGCTGGCTCCACCTGTCCGAACCGGTAAGTTGTCAACGAGGTACAAACTCAAACAGTCCTCGCCTGTGAAAAAAATATCCACGGAGCCGCGCGCACGTCCGCGCCACGAAGCGCACAAGAAGAAAAACTTACTGATTATTTTTCTGGCCGACTCGCCAGCTTGCCACTAACGTCTGGCTATTTGCAGTGGCGGGAATAGGAGCGCTAAAAAATGACCGAAGGGAATGTTTAGCGCGACCTGCACGTCACTGTCAACCGTGACCAAACGTAATTTGAAAACTAAACTACAAATTTACACCGAACCCCGCCATTGCAAATAGCTTTTGTTGGCGGCTGGCTTTCTTACTCGAATCTTCATTTGAAGCTCGACAAAAGTCTGTCTTCAATGTCCGGTTTGTCGTATGCGTCCGCTTCTGTTATATGTCCGTCAATGTCGCTCACTCGCGTCAATTGTCGGCCTTGTCTGAAAACTAATTGAAGTCCATGTTCTTCTTCCCACTCGCAATTGCAATGTACTAGTACATAAACATCTTTGTCATTATACGGTCTACGGGTAACAT
>CAYMSE010000361.1:0-2612 GCA_964392935.1 uncultured Oleiharenicola sp. | reverse complement strand
TGGCGCTGCAGGAAATCATGTTCCTGGAGCATTTCGGCTCCTATCTCAAGCCGCAGCGCATCTTTGTGGTCGGCAATGCCGAGGGCTGGAGCACATTGGCGCTGTCCCTGATCTTTCCCGACGCGAAAGTGGTCGGCATCGATCCCGACTCGCCGGGCAACCAGCTCACCAACCAGATCGCCCGCAAAAATGGTCTACCCGTCCAGGCGATCGATGCGAGTTCGCCCGGCGACGTGAAAACCGTGTGCGATCGGTTCCTCGGCGGACCGATCGATTTTGCCCTGATCGACGGCATCCATGTGCCGGAGAACATGACCGCCGATTTCGAAGCCGTCAGCGCCTGCGCATCGCCCGATGCCGTCTACGTCTTCCATGACGTCATGCTGTGGGGCCTGGTCGATGCGTTCTACGCCGTGCGCGACAAGCACGGCCTGGAGGGTCGCGTCCTGACGCGCACGCCGTCGGGCATGGCCGCGGCCTGGAAGACGGCGTCGCCCGCGTTCGTCGCTTACGTCGAAGCCTTCACCGAGCATCCGAACGTCTTCCGGTCGTATCGGCGCTTGGTTCTCGACCATCAGATCGATCGAATCCACGATTCGGTCGGCGCCCTGAAATAGAATTACTGAATTCGCGCTAGGTTTGATCCGATGATGCGAGTCCCATGCTCGATCATGCGCGAGAGCATGTGACACCGGTCACGTGGGTTATGTGACGAAGGTCACGCACGTGTTGTGACCCTTGTCACGTTTTTTCCACATCGTCTGCGCTAGCCTGTTTCCTATGAGTGGTTTCTATGTGATCCTTTTGACCGATCCGATGAGCGCCGTTGGGGATCGCGGCGCGCCTTGCATCGTCGGACGGCCCTAATGGGGAGTTTGATAACAGATATGGCCTTGGGAACGTCGCATGGCGCGCCGCGATACGAGCGTCTCAATTTCGTGCTTGGCCAGGGCGACCAGGGCGAAGCCGCGATCGTGAAAGACGCGCTGCGCTTGCGCGGCGTCCAGAATCTGGCGGATTGCGGCACCGGCACCGACCGGCTGTTCAATGCGCTCGACGACGTGATCGTCGACGCGGTGGTCTACGATTTCGAACTGCTGCGCGACCGCTTCGTCGATGTGATGCAGATGATCCGCAAGAAGGCGCGCGGCCTGAATCCCTTCACCGTGATCGTCGCGACCGTGGACGATTCGAACGCCGAGACCGTGAAGCGCCTGGTGCGTGCCGGCGTCGACGATCTGATCCGCCGGCCGGTGACCGGCGAACGCCTGTTCCAGAGCATCAGCAACCTGATGGAGCAACGCAAACCCTTCATCGTCGCCAACGACTATGTCGGTCCCAGCCGCCGTCTTGACGGCCGGATGGAGCGGCCGGCGGCGCACTCGATGATCCAGGTCCCCAACACCATGCGCGCCCGCGCCATCGAAGGCGTGAGCGAGGAAGAGATTCAGCGCATGGTCGAGGCTGCCGTCGCCAATCTGCGCGACAAGCAGCTTGTGGCCTGCGGCGGCGAGATCGAGAATCTGGCCCGCGTCCTGACGGACCGCTACGCGCTCCTGAAGGACTCGCCCGACCGGATCGACGAGGTGCGCGCCATCCTGCGCCGGCTGGAATCCGTGTCCGACGACCTCAACCTGCGGTGCCGCGGCACCCAGTTCGAACGGATCGGCGACCTGGCCAAGATGGTCCTGGCCCTGACCCAGCGCATCAACCGCAGCTCGATCGGCCAGGCGGTGACGGAGGTGCAGCTGGTGACCAAGCTGGCGTCCGCCATCATGCGGGCCCTGGCGGTGGAGCGCGACTCGGTCGGCGTCATGCGCGACATCGCCGACACCATCGCCAATTTCACCGGCGCCAACACCAAACATTGAGCTTTCCAAAGGGTTCCGGACGCAGCCCCGGCCGCGTCCGGCCCGCCTTGCCTAAATAGAGCGCCGCCCTATACTCCCGGCCTTCGGTTTCAAGGCTTCGGGACGAGTTCCATGGCAAAAGGCGACGTAAAGAAGGTGGTGCTGGCCTATTCGGGCGGGCTCGACACCTCGATCATCCTGCGGTGGCTGCAAGATACCTATCAGTGCGAGGTGGTGACCTTCACCGCCAATCTCGGCCAGGGCGAGGAACTGGAGCCGGCCCGCAAGAAGGCCGAGTTGATGGGGATCAAGCCCGAGAACATTTTCATCGACGACCTGCGCGAAGAATTCGTGCGCGACTTCGTGTTCCCGATGTTCCGCGCCAACGCGCTGTATGAGGGCGTCTATCTGCTGGGCACGTCGATTGCGCGTCCGCTGATCGCCAAGCGCCAGATCGAGATCGTGAAGCAGACCGGCGCCGACGCGGTAGCCCATGGCGCCACCGGCAAGGGCAACGACCAGGTGCGCTTCGAGCTGGGCTATTACGCGCTGAAGCCCGACGTGAAAGTGATTGCGCCCTGGCGCTTGTGGGACATGAACTCGCGCACCAAGCTGATCGAGTTCGCCGAGAAGCACCAGATTCCGATCGCCAAGGACAAGCGCGGCGAGGCGCCCTATTCGACCGACGCCAACCTGCTGCACATCTCCTATGAGGGCAAGGCGCTCGAAGATCCGTGGATCGAGCCGAACGAAGACATGTAT
>CAYMSE010000360.1:0-3520 GCA_964392935.1 uncultured Oleiharenicola sp. | reverse complement strand
AGAAAGCCGTTGACGAAACGGGGAGGCTCGGCGGAATGAACGTCTTTAATGCCGTGACGCGCAGAACCGACTCATTGCCCAGCTCCAAATTCGCGGTGCGCCGCAGTGTGACCAGCGAGGGGAGGGCGGAATGAGCGAATTTCTCACCCACGAGTGCGGCATCGCCCTCGTCCGGCTCAAGCAGCCGCTGAGCTACTACCAGGAGAAGTACGGCACCCCGCTGTGGGGCTTTTCCCAGCTGTTCCTCCTGATGGAAAAGCAGCACAACCGCGGCCAGGACGGCGCGGGCGTGGCCTGCGTGAAGTTCGACGTGCCGGCCGGCGAGCCGTACATGTTCCGCGAGCGCAACGTCGAGACCAACCCGCTGGACAAGATCTTCCAGGCGCTGCTCGGCCGCTACAACCAGCTGGTCGCCGAGGGCGCCGTGCACCCGGAGTTTCCCGACACCGCCAAGCAGCGGTTCGATTTTTGCGGCGAGCTCTACCTGGGACACCTTCGCTACGGCACCTCGGGCGGCTACAATCTGAGTTCCTGCCATCCGTATTTCCGCCGCAGCTCGTGGCCCACGCGCAACCTGATGCTTGCGGGCAATTTCAACCTGACCAACACGGCGGAGCTCAACGACAGCCTCATCGCCATCGGCCAGCACCCGATCTTTGCCACCGACACGCAGGCGATCCTGGAACGCATCGGCTTCTGCCTCGATGACGAGCACGAGCGCCTGTACCGCGAACTGCGCGGCGAGGGCCTGCCGGGCGCGGAAATCTCCCGGCGCATCAATGCGGAACTCGACCCCGCGCGTGTCCTGCGCACCGCCGCGATGAATTGGGACGGCGGCTACGCGCTCGCCGGCGTGCTCGGCAACGGTGATGCCTTCGTGGCGCGCGACCCGTCGGGCATCCGCCCGTGCCATTGGTTCGAGAACGACGAGGTCGTCGCCTTCGCCTCGGAGCGCGCGCCGCTCTGCACGGTGTTCGACCTCGAGGCCGCGCAAGTCCACGAGGTGGAGCCCGGCTGCGCGGTCGTGCTGAAGAAGGCCGGGGCGGTCGCCGTCGAGCGCATCAAGCCCGCGCTGCCGAAGACGCAGTGCACCTTCGAACGCATCTACTTCTCGCGGGGCAACGACGCGGACATCTACCGCGAGCGCAAGGCGCTCGGCGCCGGCCTGGCGAATCAGATCTGGCAATCCATCCAGGGTGATCTCGCGCACTCGGTGTTCAGCTTCATCCCGAACACGTCGGAAGTGGCGTACTTCGGCCTCATGAGCGAACTGCGCTTTCGCCGCCGGGCGGAGGTGAAGCAGACGCTCCTCGACGCCGCCAAGGCCGGGAAGGTCACGGAAGCGCTGGTCGACGACATCATCCTGAACAACTGGCCGCGCGGCGAGAAGCTCGTCACCAAGGATGTCAAGCTGCGCACCTTCATCAGCCAGGAAAAGTGGCGCAACAACCTGGCGTCGCACGTCTACGACGTCACCTACGGCGTGGTGCAGCCGACCGACAACCTGGTGTGCGTCGACGACTCGATCGTGCGCGGCACCACGCTGCGCCGCTCGATCCTCCGCATCCTGAAGCGCCTGAATCCGCGCAAGATCGTCATCGCGTCGACGGCGCCGCAGATCCGCTATCCCGATTGCTACGGCATCGACATGTCCGAGATCGGCAAGTTCATCGCCTTCGAGGCGGCGATCTCGCTGCTGAAGGACCGCGGCCAGGGCGGGCTCATCGAGGAGGTCTACCGTCTCTGCCGCGAGGAGCTGCGGCAGCCGTCCAAGGTGCCCGTGAACCACGTCCGGAAGATCTACGAGCCGTTCGCGGACGAGGATCTGTCACGGCGCATCACGCAGCTGGTGTCGCCAAAGCCGAACGGCTGGAAGGGCGACATCGAGATCATCTTCCAGACCGTCGCAAACCTTCACCTGGCGCTGCCGAACCACACCGGCGACTGGTACTTCACCGGCAACTACCCGACGCCCGGCGGCTACCGCGTCGTGAACCAGGCCTTCGTGAACTACTTCGAAAAGGCCGAAGGCCGCTCCTACTGAGCGCCCCATTCACGATTTATGATTCATGACTTACGATTGGCCAAGGTGGTCACATTCTCTGTGCCCTTGGTTTGTCGGCGGGGTCCGGTAAAATCATGAATCATCTATCGTAAATCATCCATGGGTCTCTCCTACGAAAGCTCCGGTGTCCGCTACGACCAGCTCGACGCGTTCAAGCGCGCCTGCCAGCAGGCCGCCCGCGGCACGGCCAACGAGCTCGTCGCCCACGGCTACGCCGAGCCGGCGACCACCCGGGGCGAGAGTGCCTACCTGATCGAGGCCACCGACCATTTCCTCGCGCATGTGGAGGAGGGGCTCGGCACGAAGAACCTCGTGGCCGACGTCGTCTACGCGCAAACGGGCAAGTGTTTCTACCGCGAGATCGCGATCGACACCGTCGCCACCATCGTGAACGACCTGATCACGTGCGGGGCGCGGCCGATCTCGGTTGCGATGCATGCCGCCGTGGGCGACTCCGCGTGGTTTGCCGATGCTCCGCGCATGCAGGCGCTCGTGGACGGCTGGGCCGAGGGCTGCCACCGGGCGGGCGCGGTGTGGGGCGGCGGCGAGACGCCGACGCTGCGCGGCATCGTGCATCCGGAGGCCATCGTGCTGGCCGGCTCGGCGATCGGGAAGATTGCGCCGAAGACGCAGCGGATCACCGGCGACGTCAAGGACGGCGATGTCATCGTGTTCCTGGCATCGACGGGCGTGCAGACCAACGGGCTCAGCCTGTGCCGGCTCATCGCGGAGCGGCTGCCGCAGGGTTACCAGACGCCGATCGGCCACGGCGACGGACGGACCTACGGCGAGGCACTGCTGGCGGCCTCGGCCATCTACGTGGACTTCGTGGTGAAGTGCCAGCAGGCCGGCGTGAAACTCAATTACGTCGCGCACGTCACCGGCCACGGCTGGCGCAAGCTCATGCGGCTCGAGGAGCCGTTCGTCTATGAGATCACCGAGCCGCGCGAGATCCCGGCGCTTTTCCGCTTCCTCATGGAAGCAGGCCCCATCGACCTGCGGGAGGCGTACGCCACGTTCAACATGGGCGTGGGCTTTGCGGCTTACGTGTCGCCCGACGCCGTCGATGCCACACTCGCGGCGGCGCGCGCCGCCGGGCACGACGCGTGGATCGCCGGGCGGGTGAAGAAGGAGGGCGGTCGCAAGGCGGTCACCATCCCGTCGCTCGGCCTCGCTTACGAGTCCGACACGCTGCAAGTGCGTTAGGCGGCCGGCGCCAGGCTGAGGAACATGAGCGACGCGCCCACCGTCACGCCTCGTCGCGACCCCGGGGTGTGGTTGATGAAGGTCGTCGTGGCGCTTGGTGCCGTCGGGCTCGCGGCCCAGCTCTGGAGCATCATCTGCACGGCGCCGGGCATTCCCTGGAATGGCGCGCGCCTCGCCCCGTCCTTCGCGCTCGCTCGCGGCCTGCCGCTCTACGCGTTGCGGGACTCCGGGGCCCATCTTGGCTGGGTC
>CAYMSE010000359.1:0-3954 GCA_964392935.1 uncultured Oleiharenicola sp. | reverse complement strand
GGATTGGTGTTCGGCAACGAGGAAGCGGGCGCGCCGGAGTGGCTGCACGCGGAGTTGACGGACGCGCAGCGCGTCAAGATTCCGCACGCGAACGGCGAGCTGCGTTCGCTCAATCTCTCCACCGCCGCCGGCATCGCGGCCTACGAGGCGCTGCGCCAGCTCGGGATGCCGCGCGCTACTTGAGTTTCCGCAGCGCCGCGGCGACGTTGGCGGGGACGAAGTTTCCGACGTTGCCGCCGAGTTTCGCGATCTGTTTCACCAGCGTGGAGCTGGTGTAGCTGTACGCCTCGTTCGGCATCACGAAAATCGTCTCCACCGCGGGCTCGAGGTGCCGGTTCATCAGCGCCATGTTGAACTCGAACTCGAAGTCGGAGAGGGCGCGCAGGCCGCGGATGATGGCGTTGGCCTTCTGTGCGCGCGCGAAATCCACGAGCAGACCGTCGAAGCTGACGACCGCGACGTTCTTCAGGCGCCGCACGTTGGAGCGCACGAGCGCGACGCGCTGCTCCGGGGAGAATAGCGGCGCCTTGGTCGTGCTGAGCGCGACCGCCACCGTCACGCGGTCGAAAAGACGCGAGGCGCGCTCGAGCACGTCGAGGTGTCCGTTTGTCACGGGGTCGAAGGTTCCGGGGTAGATGCAGTGCTTCATGCGGCCTCCCGTAAGATTGCGGTGACGGGGAGGATGGCGAGGACGTTTTGCGGCAAATCCCGGTTGCCAACCCCGGGCCCGCGCGCTCGACTCCGCGCGTGCGTTTCACCCTGGCCAACTGGATGACCGTCTCGCGGGTGCCGGCGATGTTTTTGATCGTCTGGCTGATGAACCGCGAGTTCGCCTGGGCCGCGACGATCGCGTTCTGGCTGTTCATCGCGGCGGCGCTGACGGACTGGTTTGACGGCATGGTGGCCCGGGCCCGCGGCGAGGTGTCGTCGTTCGGCCGGTTCATGGATGCCGTCATCGACAAGGTGATGGTGATCGGCCTGATGATCGCGCTCGTGGTCGGCCACTATTTCATGGGCCACGAGGTCGCCGCCATGGTGCTGCTGCTCTGCATCCTCGGTCGCGAATTCGCCATCTCCGGCATGCGCATGGCGGCCGCCACAAAAGGCCTGGTGGTGGAGGCCGACCAGGGCGGCAAGGTGAAGACCTTCACGCAGCTGAACGCGATCGGTTGGCTGATGGGTGCGCGCATGTTCCAGCAGGATTTCCGCGAACTGGATCACTCCGTCGTCGCGACCGTGCATTGGATCGGGATGGGGCTCTACGTGCTTTCCGCCGTGCTGACCCTCACCTCCGCCGTGTCCTATTTCCGCCGGCACGGGCATGTCGTGCTGGATTGAGCCATGAGCCTCGTCGACCCGAGGTGGCCGCGCGGGCTGCCCCCCAAGTGGGTGCTGGCGGCGGCGACGCTCGGTCCGGTGGGCCGGCGACTGCCGGCGCCGGGCACGTGGGGTTCGCTGGCCGGCCTGCTGTATTTCGCCGTGGGATTCTGGCACGCGCGCTGGGAAGTCATCTTCGCCTGGACCGTGCTGGGCAGCCTGGTGGCGGTGGCGCTGACGGGCGAGGCGGCGCGCCGGATGGGACGCGAGGATCCCGGGGAGGTCATCCTCGACGAGTTCATCGTGATGCCCCTGGTCTTTCTCGGCTGGCGCACGGGTTCGCTGGGCGGCTGGCCCGCCTGGGCGGCGCTGGCGGGCGGCTTCGCGCTCTTCCGGCTTTACGACATCCTCAAGCCGCTGGGAATCTCCCGCCTGCAGCGCTGGCCGGGCGGGTGGGGGATCGTCGCCGACGATTTCGTCGCCGCGCTGGCCGCGGGCGGCACCCTGCACCTGGCGGCGTGGCTGTGGACCTGGCGCTGACTCAGCGCGGCGGGCTGTCCTCCGGCCGCCGGTTGCGGATCTTGTCCATCACCTGGCGAAACGTGATCTCCGCGCGGACGCGGTTGGAGAAGCTGACCTCGGAGCCGTCGGGACCCCAGGAAAGCCGCGCGCCGAATCCGACGATCCACTGCGTCTTGGACTTGAAGGTGAACTTCCGCGGCACGTACCAGAGAATGTTCGGCCGGATGTAGTAGAAGTGGTGGGTCTCGTCGCCGATCCAGGCGGTCGTCGCATACGTGCCGGAGAGCGTGTACTTCACCTGGCCCAGATCGTAGATGGCGCCGAGCGTGACGTTGAGCGAGTCGTCGTGCGGCTGGTTGCGCACCGGGGTCCCCGCGACGTCGCTCTGGGACACGAAATCCAGCCCCGCTCCGGCGAAGGTCGTCCACTTGGTCGCCTGGATCGCGTGGCGCTGCACCAGGATCCCGGGCGCGACGTGGTTCAGGCCGTCCGTCATGTCGACCGGGGCGTGGCCGACGGGCCTTTCGAGACCGAGGGTGAGGCTGGTTTCCATCTCCGGCGCCGGCCAGGCCGGCAGGATGTATTTCGAGCCGAGCCGCACCTCGCCGACGCCGTAGCCGTCGCCCGAGTCCTTCAACCCATGCGTGAAATACACCGACGCCTCGGGGCTGATCTCGAACCGGTGGCTGAGCGCCCAGCGCACCCCGCCGTCCACGCGCATGTAGTCGCGCCGGACGAGATCGCCGAAATGCGGGTGCAGGATGAGCTTCATCGTGCCGGGCGGGTCGATGTCGGGCAGGTCGAAATCGAAAAGTCCGCGGACGCGCGCGTAAAACGTCCGGCGGTTCGGCGCGCTGGGTGCGGTTTCGCCGGTGATCGTCTGGGCGGGCGCCGGCACGGCGGCGGCCAGGAGAAGGAGGACGAAGACGGGACGGAACATGGGTCAGGGAAGGAGCTGCAGGCACTCGAGCGGGAGACGCACGAGGAGGCCTTGTTGCAGCACGTCCACCGACACCACAATTCCACGGGGGTTCACGGGATCGTCGACGTAGCCTTCCAGTCCGGCGAGGGGGCCGCCCGTGACGCGAACGTGCGTGCCCCGGCGCATGAGCGGATGCAGGGCGGCCTCGAGGCCCGACTCACAGATTTTTCGCACGTCGTCGATCTGGCGCAGAAAGAGCGACTCGTTCTCGACCGGCAGCGCGCGCACCATCAGGTCCTGCTGGTAGATGCGGTCCTTGCGGGCGGGTTCGAGGCGCGTGAACACGTAGCCGGCAAACAGCGGCTTCGTGAACACCTTGGGCCGGCCGCCGTAGTGGCGTTCGCTCCGGATCAGCGGTAGGTAGTGCTCGAACGCCTCGCGCGCGAGCAGGTCGGCGAACTTCTTCTCGCAGCGCGGCCGGGTGTGGCAGACAAACCACCGGGGCGTGGCGAAATCGGGCAGATGTTGTCCCATGCCGGGTTGCTCGCGGGAGGTGAGGTCGCGTCAGAGCCCGGCCAGGCGGCGCAGCGCCTCGACGTACCCCGGGAAACCGCGGCCGCTGATCATGCCGACGCAGGCGCCGGCGGTCATCGACTTGCGCCGGAAGGGCTCGCGCTTGCGGATATCGGAGAGGTGCACCTCGATCGCGGGCCGGCTCGCGCTCTTCAGGGCGTCATGCAGGGCGATGCTCGTGTGGGAATACGCGCCGAAATTCACGATGAAGCCCTCGATGCCACGGTCGGCGAACGCATGAATCCGGTCGATCAGGGCGCCCTCGTGATTGGATTGGAAGAACTGGACCTTCACGCCGAGGCGGCGCGCCTCCGCCCGGATCAGCTTCTCCAGGTCGGCGAGGGTGGCGGTGCCGTAGATCTCGGGCTCGCGTCGGCCGAGGCGGTTGAGGTTCGGACCGTGGAGGACGGCGATATGCTTCACAGGGGGTTCTCCGTTTCGATGAATTCCCAGGGCAGGCGGAACTTCTTCGCGAGCTCGGCGGCGAGGGCCTTCACACCGTGGACCTCGGTCGCGTAGTGGCCGCAACAAATCAGGTTCAGCCGGTTTTCCTGCGCGTAGTTGAACCACTCCTCGCGCAGTTCGCCGGTGATCAGCGTGTCCATGCCGGCGGCAAGCAG
>CAYMSE010000358.1:0-3314 GCA_964392935.1 uncultured Oleiharenicola sp. | reverse complement strand
TGACGCGAACCCGGCGTCATCAAGCGCCGATGCCCCAGCGACGCCGATACGCCGACAGTACCCAATCCTCGACCCGCGCCTCCTCAGGTTCCGGCGGCAGCGGGCTTGTCGCGGCCAAGTCCGTCAGCCGCTGTTCCAGCTCTCCGGCTCGGGCCAGGCATTCCGATTCACTGACCTTCCCCCGACGCACGTCGAGCAGGAACGAGCGCGCCGGCTCCTGCATCGGCAGGCTCAGACGTCCCGTCGTCAGCAGCTCCGCCCCCTGGAAGCCGAGTCGCAGCATGTGCATGGCGTACTTCGTGTCGAACCCGTACATGGCCTCCAGTTCGGGACGATGGACTCGCTTCTGGCCGCGCTCACCCGTGAGCCGCTGCTTCTGGGCCTGCAGATAGCCGAGATACGCGGCCTGGGCACGGCGCGACACGATGGCCGGCGCCAGCGCGCGCAGTTCGAGGCCCAACTCGTCGCAGGCCACCAACTGGTCATCGGGCGTGAACAGCGGCAGGAGAATCGTAGGGCTGCCTTTCAGCGCCAGCCGCATCCACTTCCGCAGGCTGTAGATGACGAGGTCGAGATCGCCCGCGCCGCTCCGCGCGTCCTGACGTCCTTCGCGCTCGGCGGCCGAGCGGTAAATGAACTGCGCGAACGGCTCCCGCAGTGACATCGCCGCCTCGAACGGCTCGACGCAGACGCCCATCTCGTCGCGGTCCTCGATGCCGTCGTTCACGTTGAGGCCATGGACGGTCGAGCCGACCAGACCGCGCAGGATGGTGGAACGTTCTGCCGTTTCGCGATTCATCGTGGGCTACCGACGGCGCCTACCGTCGCGTTCTCCAGGGCCGCTGCTCGCGGATCAGCCCGGTCTTCGGATGCACGTACAGGCCCTCAATGGGGGAGTCGCATCGTCCGCACATGCGCCGGCTCGGATACGCGAGGCGATCGGCACCGATATGGCAATCGGTCTCGATCTCCCAGCGCACGTGATCCCAGATGTGCGACCCGCTCACGCTCCGCCGGTCGAGCGTGCGCGACATTTCGCTGTGCACCTTGGTCCACGGCCGCCCGACGCACGACCGAAGATACCGCCGCAGCGGGCCGATGAGGTCCGAGAACTCCTTGCAGTCGTAGCCGTACTGACGACGGCGTGCAATCGGCAACCGGGTGGGCTCGTCGTAGTCGCAGTTCGAATCGTAGAACCGGATCGCGCGGCCTGTCGTCTTCCTGCTCTTGTTGGCATGACCGCGTCGAGGACGCTCGGTCACGACCTTCGCCATGTCATCACGCATGCGATGCCGCCTCCAAGCCAGCCAAACAGAATAGCAGAGGCTCATCCGACTGCCAATCGCGAAGGCTGGTCAATTTCGAACGCGAGCCGACGTGCGGTAATATGACTACAGATACTGTCGTCTGGAATCAGAATGCCGCAGCCCCAAACGGACTCTGCTCGTCTGCTCGCGATGGCCAGGAAGCGGCCAGTCCTGCGCTCGCGGGACGTGGCTGCCCAGGGCATCCATACCGGCACGCTGACCCGGCTGGCGAGGGCCGGCACGCTTGAACGGGTCGGTCCCGGCCGCTACCGGCTGGCCCAGCCCGCGCGAGCCACTGAGCACCACGACCTCGTCGGGGTGCCGACGGCGGTTCCACGGTCCGTCGTGTGCCTGACCTCGGCTCTCCAGTTCCACGGCATCGGGACGCAGCTGCCGGCGGAGGTGTGGCTCGCGGTACCGCGTGGCACGCGCGTGCCGCGACTCTCGGCGCCGCCGCTGCACGTGGTCCGAGTTGCACCAGCGGTGTTCAACCTCGGAGTCGAGGAACATCGTGTCGAGGGACAGATCGTCCGCGTGTACGGCATGGCCCGTACGATTGCGGACTGCTTCCGATTCCGGAACAAGGTCGGGCTCGACATCGCCCTCGAAGCGCTTGCCGAGGCGTGGCGCGCGAAACGGCTCAACCTCGATGAACTCCACCGGATCGCCACCCGGCTGCGCGTCCAGCGAGTGATGCAGCCCTACCTCGAGGCCATCGTCCTGTGAAGCGCGATGGCCCGAAGAACACTGTGGCGTCGGTGCAATTCGCTGACAGTCCGCAGAAGCAGGTGCAGTGGGCGCCATTCGTCCGGCGCACGCGGCGGCCGGAGCTGAGTGAACTGGCACGGCATCATCCAGATGCTGGACGCCTTCCTGTGGCCAGTGCTGCAGGCCGCCGCGCGGGGTGAGCCGTGGCCACGTCAGTGGTCGGTTGGTGGCGCATGGGATGCGTTGCAGCCACCGTCCGCGTGAAGGCCCGCTCGCGTGTCGTTTCCACGCCAGTCAGCGGTATCTGGAGTTCCTTCTACACCGCCACGCACCACCAAGGGGCCGTCGTGGGACGTCTCTCCACGGCCGTGCTCGGATTCCTCTCTTCCGAGAGCCTGCGTGGCCTCGTTCATTCGATGTCTTGATCCCGAGGAACGGGCCAGTTGCGGATCGAGTTGCGTGGGAATCTGGCCGCGATGCTGACTGCCGCCCAGCCGCCTTCGCGCGCGTGTGATGCAGCGCGCGCTGCGGCGAGCCTCGCCGTAGCCTTCGGCGGAGGCGGGAACGCAAAATGGTCGCCGAAAACAGGCGACCTTTGCGTGCCGATGAAAGTGGTTGCGGGGGCGGTTACGTGCCATTGGCGACGCGCGTCCTTGAGGTCGCAGCATGATGCGGCAGCCTGAGCGAACTCCCCTCTGATCTCGATACCGCCTGGCGGTAAGGCGGCGGTCCCTCCTGCAAGACCCTACGGCGACTACGGCGGCGGCGACGGCTACGGGACAAAGAGTTTGGCCCGACTCAGGCGGCAAGTCCTGAAATCGGGCCGGGCCTTTGGGCGCATGGCGTCACCCCGCCAATGCGACCGCAGTGCTCGAAGTCTAGCACTGCTCTCGCGCTGACCGACCAGCGCACGACGAAAAGGGCCGGCAAGTCTGGGGGCACGGACTTTGTGTTCGCCAAGACGTGAGCGCAGGACGAGCGACGAGCTATCGATGGGTGAATCGAAAGCAGTGATGCCATGTTCTCGGCGGGTGCGGTGAGACGCACCCCTTCTGCCCGTGGCGACGAGCGTGCGGTGCGCCGCCTCCGTCGTTGTCTGGTCGGATGTCCATTACAGCCGGGGCCACGGCTAAACCGCTGGTCCGATGTTCTGACAGAGGGGAATCTCTGCTGGCCGTTGATCGTCAGCAGGTCCGTTGACGTGATGACCGAGAGGGCTGGGCTGCCTCGCCTCGGCTTGGCGTTAACGCGCACGGAGCGCGAACTCTCCGCCCCGACTATGTGCTCCTCCCGCAAGGG
>CAYMSE010000357.1:0-4525 GCA_964392935.1 uncultured Oleiharenicola sp. | reverse complement strand
CATCCCGCGAGCATCGAGGAGGCCGTCGGACGCGCCCGCCAGGAACTCGATCTCCACGTCGCGCAGCTCGGCGAGGAGGCGGTCGACCGCCTGAAAATTTCCGGCCTGCATCCCGAGATCATCAAGCTGCTCGGCCGGCTGAAGTTCCGGTTCTCCTACACGCAGAACGTCCTCGACCACTCCATCGAGGTCGCGCAGCTCTGCTCCATGCTGGCGTCGGAACTCGGCCTGGAACCCAACGTCGCCAAGCGTGCCGGCCTGCTCCACGACATTGGCAAGTCGATCGAGGGCGAGTACGAGGGCAGCCACGCGATCATCGGCGCCGACTTCATCCGCCGCTACGGCGAGACGACCATCGTGGTCAACGCCGTCGCCGCGCACCACGAGGAGGTCAAGCCCGAGACGGTGTACGCGGGGCTCGTGATCCTCGCCGACGCCATCTCCGCGTCGCGCCCGGGCGCGCGCGCGGAGTCGATGACCTCCTACCTCGAGCGCCTCGGCAGACTCGAGCGGCTGGCGCTGACGCTGCCCGGCGTGCAGCAGGCCTTCGCCATCCAGGCCGGCCGCGAGGTGCGCGTCGTGGTGCAGCCAAACATCGTCACCGACGACCAGGCGCACGCCCTGGCCAAGACCCTGCGCCTGAAGATCGAGCAGGAGCTCGACTACCCGAGCACGATCAAGATCACGGTGATCCGGGAGCAGCGGTACACCGAGACCGCGACGTAGCCTCGTCCGAACCCAACTTGAAATCGGTCATCAGCCATCGAGAATCTTGAAATTGCCGGACCGGCGCCCGGTCGATTATTGATTTTAGATTACCGCATTTCCGTTTTCCCGATTCCCATGGCAGATCCCAAGCTCCTCGAGACTTTCCCGAATCCCGCGCCGCAGCGCGACTACCTGATCGAGCACACGCACCACGAGTTCACCTCGCTGTGCCCGATGACGGGTCATCCGGACTTCGCGGACATCACCGTGCGCTACGTGGCGGACCGGAAGTGCGTCGAGCTCAAGTCGCTGAAGCTCTATTTCCACGCCTACCGCAACGAGGGCATCTTCTTCGAGGCCGCGACGAACAAGATCTGCGACGATCTCGGCCGCGCGCTGAAGCCGCGCGCGCTCACGATCGTCGCCGACTGGAAGGCCCGCGGCGGCTTCACCTCGCGCGTGACCTGCGAGTGGAAGAAGCGGCGGGGGAATCGGTGATTTGCGATTGATGATTCATGATTTTCCGATCCGCCAACAGGGTTGGGGATTGCGCCGATCATTGTTCGCCAATCGTGAATCATTGATCTGGCCGCAACGCGGTCAGCGTTGCGGCGTGCAGCACCGGTGTGGCCGCCGCGATCGTTGACCTCGCCGGGTAGGCCGCGCCGCCCTGCCAGTCGGTGATGACGCCGCCGGCGACGCGGATCACGGGGACGAGGGCGGCAACGTCCCAGGGGTTCATGATCGGGTCGACGACGAGATCGGCCCAGCCGGTGGCGAGGAGGAGGTAGGCGTAGGCGTCGCCCCAGGTGCGGCAGAGGCGCGCGCCCTTGGCCAGGCGGTCGAAGGCGGGGCCGTCCTGGTACTGCGCGGGCGTCAGCCAGTCGCAGGTCAACAGCGTGGCGTCGGCCAGCGCGCGCGTCGGCCGGCAGCGCACGGGCGCGCCGTTGAGCGTGGTCGTCGTGCCGTCGCCGACGACGAGCTGCCCGAGCACGGGCTGGTGGATGGCGCCAAGCACCGGCTGGCCGTGGTAGAGCAGGGCGATGAGCGTGCCCCAGAGCGGGACGCCGGTGATGAAGGATTTCGTGCCGTCGACGGGATCGAGCACCCAGACAAACTCCGCGTCGGTGCGGTCGGGGCCGAACTCCTCGCCCAGCACGCCATGGTCCGGGTATTGCGCACGGATGAGACGGCGGAGCAGCTCCTCGGCGCCGCGGTCGGCGGCGGTGACGGGCGAGGCGTCGGCCTTGGTGTCGACCGCGAGGTCGCGGCGCCCGAACAGCGGCCGGAGGTAGTCCCCACTGGCGCGGGCGAGCTCGAGGAGGAACGCGTGCTGGGCGGTCAGATCCATGCCCGGAGGTATGGCCCACGGGACACCCGGAGGACACGGAAAAAAGTCTCGGTTTGGGCCGGCTCCGTGTATTCCGTGTGGTTCGTGGGCAGTCACTGGGCCGAGACACCGATTCACTTCATCGACTTCGAGGGCAACGCCACGTCGGGGATCCTCGAGTTCGGTGTCGTCACGCTGCGCGGCGCGGCGCTGGTGGAAACGCACACGCGGTTGTGCCGGGCGACGGGGCGCGTGGCGCCGGACGAGACGCAGGTGCACGGGCTGACGGCGGAGGGCCTGGTGACGGAGGCGTACTTTGCGGCGGAGTGGGACCGCTTCATCGCCCTGCGCGAGTCGGGTCCGCTCGCCGCGCATTTCGCGCCGACCGAGAACGCGCTGTTGCGCAAGGTCTGGCCGTACCCGCGCGCGGTGCCGGATTTCGCGCGACCGGGCGGCACCGCGACGGAGTGGGGCCCGTGGATCGACACGGGGAACCTGTACCCGCAGTGCTTCCCGCAATCCGGGTCGTACCGGCTCGAGGACCTGGTCCGGCGGCAGGACCTGCAGGCGGAGGTTGACGCGGCGGCGCGGCGGCATTGCCCGCCCGAGCGCCGGCGCTACCACGCGGCGCTGTACGATGCCCTCGCCGGCGCGCTGCTGCTGCTCGCGCTGCTGCGGCGACCGGAGATGAAGGACGCCACGATCCCGTGGCTGCTGCAGATGAGCACGCGCGACGGCGGCAAGCGCGACGCGCTGCAGCAGGGCAGCCTTTGGTAGCCGCCGGGCGCGGCGGCCCGCTCAGGCGCCGCGGCGCCGGGCGAAGCGCGCGCGGGCGCAGGCGTAGGCCTCGTCGAGCGTCGTGCGCACCGCGTTCCAGCTGAGCGCCCCCGCGGCGAGTTCCTGCGCGTTGCGGCCGAGCGTGCGCGCCAGGGCCGGATCGTCGTGCAGCCGGCACAGGGCCTGGGCGACCGCCTCGGGCGTTTCGTCGGCCAGCAGACCGACCTGATGCTCGGTCAGGAGACGGCGCATCTCGCCCACGGGTTGGACCACGACCGGCCGACCGAGCGAGAGGTAGTCGTTGATCCGCCCGGGCCACCGCCCGAGGTTCGCCACGCAGTCCACAAACGGCAGGAGAAAGGCGTCGGCGCACGCGATGGCCGGGAGGTAGTCCGCCCGCGGCACGGACCCCAGGGCATGCACGCGTTCCGCAAGGCCGAGTTGCCGGGCGCGGGCGGTGGCGCGGGCGGAGCCGGAGCCGGTCACGAGGAGCGCGAGATCGGGGCGCTGCGCCGCGGCCCGGGCGAACCCGGCGAGCATGAAGTCCAGCCCGATGTTCACATCCAGGGCCGAGTAGCCGACGAGGAACGCCCGGGCCGGCAACCCGAATCGCGCGCGGTGCTGGCCGGAATCCGTGGCCACGGCGGGCCCGGGCGAGCAGCCGTTGGGCACCCAGAAGATCGATTCCGCCGGGACGCCGAGGGCCGTGGCGCGATCCGTCAGGCCGCGGGCGATGAGCGTGGTGGCGTCCGCACGGGCGCGGAAGTGTTCCTCGTAGTAGGTTTCGACACCGCCGAAGAGGGCGCGGTACCATCCCGGCCGGTTCTCCACGATCAATCCGCCGCGGCCATACCAGTCGCACCAGTCCAGCACCAGCGGCGCCGGCCGGCGGCGCAGCGCCGCGAGCAGCGGGTGGATGATCGCCGGCCGCGTCTCGAAGGCGTGGACGAGGTCGAACTCCCGCTGCCGCAGCCACCGGAGGCGGTGCCAGGCGGACCAGGGATCCCAGCCCGACCGGAGCCGCCCGGACAGCAGGTCGGGGATCTCCACATAGCGCACGCCGTCCTCCGCGAAATCGCGAACCGACCGCCGGCCGCGGTCGGCGGTGCAGACCACGGTGACGTCGTCGCCGCGCGCCGCGAGCGTCCGCGCGATGCCGCCCACGCGCCAAGGAACCCGGGTCTTGAACGTGCGGTGGTGGGAGAGGAGCAGGATCCGCTGGCTCATGTGGCGCGGGATCGAACCAGCAATTCCGGGGCGGCGCAACCCGCGACACCGCCGGCGCGATTCGCGCGGCCGGCGGCACCACCTGAGTTTAGGAGGAAATTCGGCTTTTGCGCCCGCGCGGCTCCGCTAGCCTCGCCGGACGCACATGAAAAAGCACATCCTGGCGGCGGCACTGGCGGGCATCATCATCGGCGCAGTCCTCGGCTGCGCCAAGAAGCAGGAGACCGCGGTGGCGGTGAAGCCGCCGGAACCCCCGAAGCCGGAAACGGTGGAACTTGTGAAGGCGGCGGAGCGCAGCGCGCACTTCCTGGCCGTGCACCGGCACCTGGAACTCGGCGGCACGCTCTACGGGTATGCGGACATCGACGGCGATGCGCTGAAGCTGGCCGACGCGGCCAAGGTCGTGTTCGAGCAGGTGGCGGCCGCGCAGCCGCAGGCGGCCCCCTTCCTCAAGCAGGACTATCGCGCGCTGGTGGACCTGCT
>CAYMSE010000356.1:0-8352 GCA_964392935.1 uncultured Oleiharenicola sp. | reverse complement strand
TTACCATTGCAGCCCCGGACCGGAAGGTCCGGGGCTTTTCTTTTCCCCATCGCACTCCGTCCTGCGTCGGGTAACCTCGGTGCCGGTCACCAGCGTCTCCTTTCTGACATGAAGCCCCACCCTGCGACGCGCGTCGCCCTCGTCCTGCTCGCCCTCACCGTTTTCCCGGCCGCGGTCCGCGCCGCGGCGCCCGCCGGCTGGGTGCGCCCCGCGCTGCCGGAAATTCCCGCGCGCGAATTCCTGCTCACCGACTTCGGCGCCGTCGGCGACGGCCGGACGATGAACACCGCCGCGTTCGCCCGCGCGATCGCCGCCGTCGACACCGCGGGTGGTGGCCGGTTGGTCGTGCCACAAGGGGTCTTCGTCACCGGGCCCTTCCGCCTGTGCTCGCGCCTCGACCTGCATCTCGCGGACGGCGCCGTGATCCAGGCGCCCGACACCTTCGCCGCCCTCGGTCTGCCGGAGCCATCGCAGTTCAAGACCCAAGCCGAGGCCGACCAGGCGTTTCGCGCGACCGCGCCCCTGATCAGCGGAAAGACGCTGCACGACATCGCGCTCACCGGCCCCGGCGTCATCGACGGCAGCGGCCGGCACTGGTGGGAATGGTCCGAGCGCGCCGCGCGCAACGCCGCGAAGGCCGGCCAGCCCGGCCGCATCGTCTACCGCCGCTCGCACCTCATCGTGATCGAGGATTGCGACCGGCTGCACCTCGCGGGCCTCACGCTGCGCAACTCCCCGATGTTCCACTTCGTCCCGCGCCGCATCAATGACCTCACCGTCGAGCACGTTACGGTGCGCGCGCCCTGGGACGGCTCCGCGCCCAACACCGACGCGATCGACCCGGGCCCGGGCCGCAACTTCTGGATCCACCACTGCGACATCGACACCGGCGACGATGACATCGTCATCAAGTCCGGCGGGACGGGAATCCTCATCGAGGACAACACCATCCGGCACGGCCACGGCATCTCCATCGGTTCCGAGACCACCGTTGGCGTGAACGGCATGCTCGTCCGCCGCTGCACCTTCGACGGCACCGACAGCGCCCTCCGCATCAAGTCCATGCGCGGCGCCGGCGGCCTGGTGGAGAACATTCGCTACGAGGACATCACCATGCGCAACGTCGAGCGCGCGTTCGTGCTCCAGCTGGACTACGTCGACAACAACCGGCCCCACTTCAAGGGCGACCCGACCAAGGTCCCGACGATCCGGAACGTCACCTTCGAGCGCATCACGGTCCACAGCGCCCGCGACGCCGGCCTCATCCACGGGATTCCCGCGAGCCCGATCAGGGGCGTCGTGTTTCGCGACGTGCAGGTGACCGCCGAGCGCGACTTCGACCTCCGCGACGCCGACGCGCCCGTCTTCGAGCGCGTCGTCCGTGATATCCGCCCCGGCGTCGGCCCGGAGAAGATCCCCGGCGAGCACTGAACCGGACAGCCCGCCCGGAGCGTGCGGGCTGCCGGCCTGGTTGAGGATTACTTCACTTCTTCCCGAGGTTGGTCAGCTGGCTCGCGATGCACTGCCAGTTGCCGTCGGGTTGCTTCTGCCAGGTATCGGTGATCGCGAAGACTCCGCTGACGTCCTCGCCCTTGTAGGTGGACTTCTCGGTCTGGACGCCGGTGACCACGGCGGTGTCGCCGTGGAGGCGGACCTTGACGTTCTCGATCTTGAATTCCGTTGCGGCATACGCGCCGGATTCCAGGTCGGCGATGTCCTCGGCGCGGCTGAAGACCTCGCCCTTGCCCGAGGTGCAGACCCAGTCCGCGGCCTCGATCCGCCCGAGCGTCTTCGTATCGCGGTTGAGGTAGGCCCTGCACCAGTCGTGCTCGAGCTGGGTCAGCTCCTTCTCCGCCGTTTTCGGATCATCCGCCGGCGCGTTCACGTAGGCGAGAGCCAGGACCAGCCACTTCCCGTTCTCGCGCACGAGCGACGCGGTCCACGGCCCGGCCATGGCGATGACCGTTCCGCCCGTATCGCGCACGGTTTCCGCATAGGTTCCGTGCACCGCGGCCGTTTGCCCGACGATCTGGATCAGCGTGGGCTCGATCGTGCAGGTGAGGATCTTGCCCTTCTTGAAGGTGTCCACCGTCAGCTGCCGGTAGGCGGCGCGGTCGACCGGCGCGGGCCGCGAGTACTCCCAGAAGGTGAAACCCGGCGCGAGCAGGCTCATCTGCTGCTCGACATCCGCGGCGATTTCCGAGCCGGCCCAGGTGCCGAACACCTGTGCCACCTCGTGCTGGTCTTTGGTCATTTTCACTGCCGCCCAAGCGGTGCCGGCCAAAGCGGCAACCGCGAAAAACAAACCTGTTGTCTTCCGTGCATTCATGGGTGTGCGCGGCCGGCGCGGCATGCGCCGGCCGTTTCCGGCGACCCTAGTATTTCCCCCGTCCCGCGGCTACGCATCCCTTGGCCCGCCAAGGAATGCGCGATGCGCCAAGCGGTGGCGATTACGCGGCCGGCAGGGCGGGATAGTCCGTGTAACCCTTCGGACCCGACGAATAGAACGTCGTCTGGTCGGGCGGATTGAGCGGCGCGCGTTCGAGGAAGCGCCGCGGCAGGTCGGGGTTGGCGATGAACGGCCGGCCGAACGCCACGGCATCCGCCTCGCCCGCCGCGAGCGTCTGCTCGGCGGTCTCGCGGGTGAACTGCTCGTTGGCGATATACACGCCGCCAAAGGCCGCCTTGAGCTGCGGCCCGATCCGGCCCGCGCCGAGCGACTCGCGCGCACACAGGAAAGCGAGGCCGCGGCGGGCGCACTCGCGCGCCACGTGGCCAAAGGTCGCCAGCGGATCCGAGTCACCGACGTCGTGCGAGTCGCCGCGCGGCGCGAGGTGGAGCCCGACGCGGTCCGGACCCCACACCGACACCGCCGCATCCACCGCCTCGAGCATCAGGCGCGCGCGATTGGCGATCGAGCCGCCGTAGTCATCCGCGCGCCGGTTCGACTTGTCCTGCAGGAATTGGTCGAGCAGGTAGCCGTTCGCGCCGTGGATCTCCACGCCGTCGAAACCCGCCGCCTGCGCATTCTCCGCGCCGCGACGGTAGGCGGCGATGATGCCGGGGAGTTCGTCCCGCGCCAGCGCGCGCGGCGTGACGTAGGGCTTGAGCGGACGGAAATGGCTGACGTGGCCCTGGGCCGCGATTGCGCTCGGCGCCACCGGCTGGCGGCCGTCGAGGAAGAACGGATCCGAGATGCGGCCGACGTGCCAGAGCTGCAGGAAGATGCGGCCGCCGGCGGCATGCACCGCGCGCGTGACCAGCTTCCAACCCTCGACCTGCTCCGGCGACCAGATGCCGGGCGTGTCGGAGTAGCCCACGCCCATCGGATCGACCGCCGTCGCCTCGCTGAGAATGAGGCCGGCGGACGCGCGCTGGCGGTAGTATTCCGCCATGAGCGCGTTGGGCGTGCGCTGGTGGAATGCGCGTTGCCGCGTGAGCGGCGCCATGATGACACGGTTCGGCAGCACGAGGTCGCCGACCTTCAAGGGATCAAGGAGAGTGGGCATGGGAGGCGGTGAGCGAACTGACAAAGCTCGGAAAATCAACCGCGCCGGCCCGCCCGGCCCGGCCGCGCGTCAACCGGCGCCCAGCGTCGTCACCATCCGCGCATAGCAGGACGGACACATGCCATGGGTGATGAGCGGCATCCGCGCGGTTTCCAGCAGCCCCAGTTCCGCCACCGCCGTTTCGACCTCGAGCCAGCGCCCATCGGGCGTGGCGACCGACTGGCACCAACTGCACATCCGGACCACCCGCGCGGCATCCCGGGGAATGCCGGCGCGCAGCAGCGCCACCGGCGCGCGCGGCTCCGTCCGCCGCAGCGTGGAGACGAATTCGATCCCGTCATCCTCGAGGCGCGTCATCTCCATCGTGAAGGTGCGGCGCTGGTCGGGCGCGTCGCACCGGTAGTCGAATCGCACCGCCCGGCCGGCGCGCACATGCTGGATCAGTTTTTCGTACAACTCGCGCACCGTGGCGTCGGCGAACCCACCCAACAGGTCGCGTCCGAGCACATGGTCCGGCAGCAGCGCGTCCCCGCCGTTGTCACGGGCAAACTCCGTCCACGCCGCGTTGACCCAGGTGATTCGATTCCGGGCATCGATGCGATAAACCAACGGGTGGCCCTGCGGGTGACTGGACATGCGGAAGCAGGCCCTTTCCTACTCACTTCCGGGCGAATCCACAAGTGCCCGTTCCTTCCGCGACGGGTCATGGTACCATGACAGTTCCCCTCAATCCGGACCGGACGCCGTTCCGCCGCTCGACATCGGCCTGCATCCGGCTTGGTTCCGGGCACGTCATGCACCTCCCCGGACACATCGCTGCCGCGCTGATTGGCTCCTCCAGCCTTTCGTCCGTCGTCGTTGCCGCCGCGCGCGGCCGACCCCGGAGGTTCTGATCGTCTTGCCGACTTTCGCCCCTCTGGTGCCAGCGCCAGGGGGGCTTTTTCTTGGCCCCGGCGCCGCCGGCACCGAGCGGTGAAGGTCCCAATCCTTCACCATGAAAACCAAACCCACGACCCGCCCGATCCCGACCACCCGGCGCCACCGCCCGCGGCCGCGCACTCCGCGCCGCGCCTATGCGGACTTCCTTGCGCTCTGCCTCTACCCCGGCATGCCCGGCACGCAGCCCCCGAACCAGCCGCCGGCGACGCGCGGCCCGGACCTCAACGCCTTCTTCACGCCCGAGCCCGGCGAGTTGCCCGCCGAGTACCCGACGGCGGTGTGAGCCGACGGCTTTGCACCCGACCGCACCGCCGCCAAGCCAACGGTTCCACCGCAGACGCGCAGTCGCTCCCCGCCGGGGCCGGCGAATTGTTTTGCCGCGGCCCGGCAGCTGGGTTCCTTGGGCGCTCACTCCAATCCTGAAATGCAACTCCGTCTCCCGTCCGTTTTCCGCTCCAGCTTACTCGTCGTGGCCCTGTCGCTGCGCGCGCTCGCGCAGGACGCCGCCCCGGCTCCCGCGACTGATCCGGTCGAGGCCGACCTGCAGGCCCTGATCCAGCGCATCAACCAGAAGGTCGAGCGCGGCGAACGCAGCGCCGACGCGCTCGCTCCCGAGCTGGCGGGCTTTGACGAACTGCTGGCAAAATATCCAGCGAAGAACGAGTCGACCGCCACGATCGCCATCATGCGGGCCCTGCTGCACCTGCAGGTGCTCAAGGACACCGCCAAGGGCCGCGAACTGCTGCAGGCCGTGAAGCACGACTACCCGGACACGCGGCCGGCGCAGGCGGTCGACCGCATCCTCGCGCAGCTCGACGCCGAGGCCGCCAAGGCGGCCACCCAGGCCGCGCTCGTCGGCCAGCCCGCGCCGGAAATCCATTTCAAGTGGTCGACGGCGAAGGACCTCCCCGCCCTTTCCAGCCTCAAGGGCCAGGTGGTCGTGCTCGACTTCTGGGCCACGTGGTGCGGCCCCTGCATCCGGTCGTTCCCGCAGGTGCGCGAGCATGTCGCGCACTTCAAGGGCTCGCCGGTGAAATTCCTCGGCGTCACCAGCATCCAGGGCCAGGTCAGCGGACTCGAGGCCCAGCCGATCGACACCTCGGGCGATCCCGCCAAGGAACTCGCCCTGCTCCCGCAGTTCATGAAGGCCAAGGAAATGACCTGGGACGTCGCCGTCAGCGAGGAGGACGTGTTCAATCCCGCCTACGGCATCGAGGGGATTCCGTTTGTCGCGATCATCGCACCCGACGGCACCGTGCGCCATGTCGGCCTGCATCCCGGTGATCCGTCCTCCGACATCGCCGGCAAGGTCGAGGCGATCCTCCAGGAGTTCAAGCTGCCGCTCCCGGCCAAGAGCTGAGCGCATCCCGGGCGATTCCGGATTGGCCTGAACCAATCCACGGATCGCGCGCGCCGAAATCGCAATTCGCGGACCGGGGACCGGAACTTTTCCGCCACCGCGACGGAGTTCGCTCCGGCGGAGTCCGGGCCGGGCGCGTTCCGGCGTGTCCAGGCCATATCAACCGCGGAACACACCGAGATCGCTGCCGGGCGATTCCGGTTTTTCCGCGTTTTTCGGGTGTCCCGTGTTTCCCCGCCTAGGTCGGAAACGGATTCCGCTCGGGGAAACCGGCCTGGTGCCAGTACGGATAGATCTTCGTCGTGGCGCTCGCCGCGTCGAGCGCGGCCACCTGCGCCGGCGTGAGGTTCCAACCGACGGCGCCGAGGTTGTCCCGGAGCTGCTGCTCGTTGCGCGCGCCGATGACCAGGGTCGAGACGGTCGGGCGCTGCAGCAGCCAGTTGAGCGCCACCTGCGGGATGGTGCGGCCGGTTTCGCGGGCCACCGCCTCGAGCGCGTCCACGACCCGGAAGAGATGCTCGTCGTCCACCGGCGGCCCCTTGTCGATCACGACCTGGGTGTTGAGGCGGCTTTCCTTGGGCCGCGGCTGGCCGCGCCGGAGCTTGCCCGTCAGCCGGCCCCAGCCGAGCGGGCTCCACACGACGGCGCCGACGCCCTGGTCCAGGCCGAGCGGCATCAGCTCCCACTCGTATTCGCGGCCGATGAGCGAGTAGTAAGCCTGGTGTGCGACGTAGCGGGTGAGCCCGAGCCGGTCCGCAGCGGCGAGCGACTTCATCAGGTGCCAGCCGGAGAAGTTCGAGCAGCCGAGGTACCGGATCTTGCCGGCCTGCACGAAGCCATCGAGCGTGCGCAGGGTTTCCTCGACCGGCGTCATCGCGTCGAACGCATGCAGCTGGAACAGGTCGAGGTAGTCGGTGCCGATGCGCCGCAGGGCGCCGTCGATCGCCCGCGTCAGGTGCTGGCGCGACGAACCGACATCGTTCGGGCCGTCGCCGAAGCGGAACGTCGCCTTGGTCGAGATCAGCACCCGGTCGCGCCGGCCCTCGATTGCGTGACCCAGGATTTCCTCGGCGGCGCCGCCGGAATAGCCGTCGGCCGAGTCGAACATCGTGACGCCCGCATCGAGGCAGATGTCCACGAGCCGCCGCGCCTCGGTCGCATCGCTGGCGCCCCACGCGCCAAAGAATTCGCCTTTGCCGCCAAAGGTGCCCGTGCCGAAGGTCAGCACCGGCACCTTGAGTCCCGCCCCGCCCAGTCGTCGGTATTCCATAGAGGCGCCCAGCGTAGCCAGCTTTGGCGAAAAAACGACCGCGCGCATGCGATTGTGCCGGGGAATTTTCCTCCTGTTTCCGCCGGAACCGTGTATGCCGGGACCGCCCCGCCCCTCCCCATGAAGAAACTCCTGCTCTCCTTCGCCCTGCCCGCCCTCTGCCTGCCCGCCGTCGCCGCCGAGGGCGGCGCGGCTCCCGCCCCCGCCCGGCTGGCCTCGGGAGTGTTCGCCCTGGCGCAGCTCGCCGCCAGGCCCACCCCGGTGGGCGTGCGCCGCGAGGCCTTCGACGCACCCTCCGCCACCGTCGACAAGATCCACTGCCACGTCACCACCCTCAACGCCGGCGCGAGCAGCGGCGAACCGCGGCGCCACCTTCAGGAGGAGATCATCATCGTCAAGGAGGGCACGGTCGAGGCGCACTGGGACGGACAATCCCGCGTCGCCCAGGCCGGCGACATCATCTACTTCGCCGCCGGCGCCGTCACCCACCTGCACAACCCCGGCCCGGCGCCGGCGACCTACTACGTCATCTACTACCTCACGCCGCTCACGCCCCGGCAGTGACCGCCCGGGGCCGCGCAGCCCCGGCCAAAAAAATTGCGCATTCTTCCGCAAAATCGGCGCCATCGGCCGCACGGTGGAGGAGCATAATGGTCGCATGACCACACCCCTGGTCCGCGATCGCACCGCCTGGCTCCAAGGAGGCGAGGCGACTTGTCTGCAGCCCGCGCCCGAAGTCCCCCGCACCTGGCGCCTCATCCTGATCGGTCCGCCCGGCGTCGGCAAGGGCACCCAGGCGGATCTCCTCAGCCAGGAACTGGGCGCCTGCCCGCTCTCCACCGGCGACGTGTTCCGCGCCGCGCGGGGCCGCCGGATTCCCCTGGGCTCGCCCATGGCGGCCGCCCAGGACTACATGAAGCGCGGCGAACTCGTCCCGGACGAGACCGTGCTCGCCCTCATCGCCGAGCGCGGCCGGTGCCTGCACTGCCGCGGCGGGTTCATGCTCGACGGCTTCCCGCGGACCAAGGCGCAGGCCGAGGCCATCGACGCGCTGCTGGCGCGCGAACAGCTGCGGCTCGACGCCGTCATCAGCTACGAGCTGCCGACCGAGGAGATCGTCGCCCGCATCTCGGGCCGCCGCGTCTGCGCGCGGTGCAAATCCGTCTATCATGTCACCAGCCGCCCGCCGCGCGTCGCCGACACGTGCGACCTCTGCGGCGATCCGCTCGAGCAGCGGCCGGACGACCGGCCGGAGGCGGTGACAATCCGCCTGC
>CAYMSE010000355.1:0-9228 GCA_964392935.1 uncultured Oleiharenicola sp. | reverse complement strand
CGCCGCGATCCGCCATTCCGATCTGCGGACCTGAAGGAGGCGCCCGTGCCCGACCCCGTCCTGACGAAACTCCATGCCGACGCGGGAATCGTGTTGGGCGACCTGTGGCGGCTGCTGACGCCGGCCAAGGGGGACGGGTTCGACGACGGGCGGGAGGGGGCCGACGACGGTGCCCAGACGGCGGCGCCGATTCGTCGCCGGACCGATTCGCGCGGCCGCATGGCCCATTCCAATGGCGCGGAGAAAGCGTCCACGCCGCTGTTTTGGCACTTTATTGACTGAAGCGGGCGTCGCGGGAGCCCGTGCGGCGACCGGCCGGCGATTCGTCAACGAACCATCAAAACCCGCCGGGTAGGCTAATCCCCCTATAGTGAAGCGTCGCTGTGTCGATATAGTCACATCTGCCAACATGAACTTCGCTCTCATCATTCTCGCCCTCGCGCTGACGCTGACCGCGGTCGGAGTGTTCCTCCGTGCGGTGCGGCGCGCGCCCGAGGCGGTGGAGGACGAGGCAGGTTTCCACTCGGCCGAACCGTTCGGTCGCGACCGGGTGGTGAAGCTTGACTCGGTGCCCGCCTCGGAGCCGACGCTGACGCTGCATCACCCCGCGGCCTGACCGCGGTCAGGTGGGGAGGCGCCGCCGCCACGGCGGTTGCATGATTTAAGGCTTCTAAGAAGCCGCCGGGACGGGAAAGTGGGGGAATGTCTTCCGGCCTGAAACTGAAACCCAATGTGCGCGCGCGCGTGCTGAACGGCCACCCCTGGGTGTTTGCCAACGAATGTGAGCAGCTCCTGCCGGTCGAGTTCGACGGCGAGGTCGTCGAGTGCCGCGACCGGACCGGGCGCCTGCTGGGCAGCGGCATCTACAACTCCCGCTCGCAAATCGTGTGGCGGCGGCTGAGTCGCGACCGCGTGGCCCTCGACGAAGCGTACCTGCGGGGAGCTCTGCAGCGGGCGATCGCGCGGCGCGCCGGCGGGGGGACGTTCGGGCGGCTCGTCTGGTCCGAGGCGGACGAACTGCCCGGCCTGGTGGTCGACCGGTACGCGGAGACGCTGGTGGTGCAGATCCAGACCCTCGCGCTCGAAAAGCGCAGCGGGATCATCGGCGATCTGCTGACCGAGCTGACCGGCGCCGCGGAGGTGGTCTACCGCAACGACGCCAATATCCGCAAACTCGAGGGGCTGCCGCTTGAGACCCACGCGCGGTCGGGCCGCACGTGGGAGCCCCGCTGGATCCGGATCGACGGCATCGAGTACTGGCTGGACCTGCAGAACGGGCAGAAGACCGGATTCTACCTGGATCAGCGCGAGCAGCACGCGGCGGTCGCGCGGCGCGCCGCGGGCAAGCGGGTGCTCGACGCGTTCTGCAACCAGGGATCGTTCGCCCTGCATTGTGCGCGCGCCGGGGCCGCCCGGGTGCTGGGCCTCGACAGCGCGGCGGAGGCCATCGCCCAGGCGCGGCGCAACGCCGGGCAGAACGGCGTGACGGTGGAGTTCGAGGAGGCCAATGTTTTCGACTGGTTCACCGCCCGGCGCGACGCGGCGCCGGAATGGGACCTGGTGATCCTGGACCCGCCGCCATTCGCGAAGTCGAAGTCCGCCTTGGACGCGGCGCTACGGGGCCACAAGGAGCTCAATCTGCGCGCAATGAAGGCCCTCGTGCCCGGCGGGCTGCTCGCCACCTACACGTGCTCGCACCACATGCAGGACGCCGAATTGCGCGAGGTCGTGGCCGCGGCAGCCACGGACGCCAAGCGCCGCGTGCACATCCTGGAGTTTTGCCACCAGCCGCCCGATCATCCGGTGCTGGTGACGATGCCCGAGAGCGAATACCTGCGCGGCTATTTGCTCCGGGTGGAGTGACGGGAGAATCCCGGTTTCCCGGGCGCCCGCGTTTCACCAGCCTCGGTCCACGGGCGCCGAAATCCCGTCGCGGGACCGGCCGACTGCCTCGGCTCTGGCACGGGGGCTCTGTCGCCCGGGATTTCGGGCCGTCAGCGCTGCTTCGCGGCGTCGTCGAGGTTGCGCCGGGTGGTGCGGAGCTGGTCGAGTTCCTGTTCCATCATCTTGAACTCCTCGAGCGTGGCGGGGCGCTTCATCGCCTCCAGGATGTCGCGCTCGTTCTCCAGGAGAGCGACGCGGCTCGCGGCCACGGCGGAGAGGTGCTCGGAGGAGTTGCCCCCGAAGATGGCGGCGGCCTTGGCGAGTTTCTCGTTGTTGAGCGTCCGGTCGAGTTCCGTCGATTTGACCTTGGCCCGCTCGCGCGTGATGAGCTTGTCGAGGCGCGTGATCTCCTTGTCGATTTTCTTGATGCGTTGGGTGGTGACCTGGATTTTCGGCAACTCGAGCACCGGTTCGGCGACGGTCGCGGCGGGGGCCGCGGCGGCGGGTGGGGTCGGTGCCGCCGGTTGGTCGGCGGCCGCGAGGCCCGAGGTGACGGCGAGGCAGCCGAGGAGCAACAGGGGGAGGCGGATGGTCTGCACGGTAAGGTCTCCAATGCAGCCATTCTTGGCCGCGGCGCAAGGGCGATGGCGATTTACCCGCGAAAACAAAAGGCCGGACACCTTGCGGCGTCCGGCCTCCTGTGGTGTGCGTGTTCTTACGGAGCTGCGGGGTAGGTCAGCTTCGCAAATTTCAGAGGCGGCCGCCGTAGACGGCGCTGGCCCCGAGTTCCTCCTCGATGCGGAGGAGCTGGTTGTACTTCGCCACGCGGTCGGTGCGGGAAGCCGAACCCGTCTTGATCTGGCCCGCGTTGGTCGCCACGGCGATGTCCGCGATCGTCACGTCCTCGGTCTCGCCCGAGCGGTGCGAGATGATGGTCGTGTACTTGTTCTTCTGCGCGAGCTCGATGGCGTCGAGCGTCTCGGTCAGCGAACCGATCTGGTTGACCTTGACGAGAATCGAGTTGGCCGTGCCGGTCTCGATGCCCTTGCGCAGGAACTCGACGTTGGTGACGAAGAGGTCGTCGCCGACGAGCTGCACCTTGTCGCCGATCGCGTCGGTGAGTTTCTTCCAGGTCGTCCAGTCGCCCTCGGCGCAGCCGTCCTCGATCGAGACGATCGGGTACTTCGCGACGAGTTCCTTGTAGTACGCGACGAATTCATCCCCGGTGAAGCTGCGGCCGTCGGACTTCTTGAAGACGTAGGCCTTCTTCTCCTTCACGTAGAATTCCGAGGAGGCGACGTCGAGGGCGAGGAAGATGTCCTTGCCGAGCTTGTAGCCCGCGCCCTTGACCGCCTCGGAGATGGCGTCGAGCGCATCGGTGGTGGACGCGAGGTTGGGCGCAAAGCCGCCCTCGTCGCCGACCGCGGTCTGGAGGCCCTTCGACTTCAGGACCTTCTTCAGCGAGTGGAACACCTCCGCACCGGCGCGGAGCGCCTCGGAGAACGTGTCGAAGTTGCGCGGGACGATCATGAACTCCTGGAAGTCGATCGGGGCGTCCGAGTGGGCGCCGCCGTTCATGATGTTCATGAGCGGCACCGGGAGGACCTTGGCGTTCGGTCCGCCGAGGTACTTGTAGAGCGGCTGGTTCGCGGCGGCGGCGGCGGCCTTGGCGGTGGCGAGGGAGACGCCGAGGATGGCGTTGGCGCCGAGCTTCGACTTGGTCGAGGTGCCGTCGAGCTTAAGCATGGCGCGGTCGACGCCGACTTGGTCAAAGGCGTCGTAACCGAGCAGCGCCGGCGCGATCTTGGCCTTCACGTTGGCCACGGCCTTGAGCGTGCCCTTGCCGAGATAGCGCGACTTGTCGCCGTCGCGCAGCTCGATGGCCTCGTGCTCGCCGGTGGACGCGCCCGAGGGCACGGCGGCGCGGCCGAGATGGCCGGAGGCGAGGCGAACGTCGACCTCGACAGTTGGATTGCCGCGAGAATCGATGATCTCGCGGGCGGTGATGGCGGTGATGCTTGTATTCATCGGAGAGGGGAGGGCTCAGGCATAGGGCGGACGGGAGAACCCCGTGCGGTAGAGAATCCTTTGGACCAGGGTCGGCGGCTTGGGTCGGAATTCCGGCGGCAACTGGTCGGCATGCCCGTTGTGGATGGCCGCACCAATGGGCGTGCCGCCGGTGTAGTTGCGAATCGACAGCGTCGCGTGATTGAGAAACTCCCGGGGCACCTCGCGCAGGTGGCCCTCGACCGCGGCGGCGTGCAGCGGGGTGTCGCCAAACTCGTTGCGCGAAATCAGCAGGTCGAGCGTCAGCCGGTCCGCCGGAATCTGCCCAAGGTGACCCGACTCGGCGGCGGCGTGGATGGGGGTGTGGCCGGACTTGCTGGCGAGGACGAGATTCTCGTGCGTGAGCAGTTCCGGCGGAATCTGGTCGAGGTGGCCGGTGATGGCGGCGGCGTGCAGGCAGGTGTCGTGGTTGGCGGTCTTGCGGAGGAGGTTCTCGGCGGTAAGGAACTCCAGCGGGATCTGGTCGAGGTGGCCGTTGAGGGCCGCGATGTGCAGAACCGTTTCGCCGCTGATGTTCACCGAGGTCAGGGTGGTGGCGGTGACGAAGTGGACCGGGAAGCGATCCAAGGCGCCGCTCTCGGCCGCTTCGTGCAGCAGGGTGTTGCCCGTGTCGCTCTTCGTGAGGACCAGCTCCATCGTCAGCAGTTCGTCGGGTATCTGGTCGAGCGTACCCGCCGCGGCCGCCTGATGCAGCGGGGTGAGACCGCTGTTGGAGCGGGTGAGGAGGTTTTCGCGCGTGAAGAGGGTGCGCGGGAACTCGTGCAGGGTGCCCTCGCGCGCGGCCAGATGGAGGGGGGTGTAGCCGGCGTCGTTCTTGATCAACAGCAGCTCCGGCGTGAGCAGCTGCGGCGGCAGCTGGTCCAGCGTGCCGTACTTCGCGGCCAAGTGCAGGGGCGTGTTCCCCGACGAGTTGCGGCGGGTCAGGTTTTCGGCCGTCAGCACGTCGGCTGGGAGTCGTCCCAATGAACCGTCGCGGGCCGCAGCGTGAAAATCTGTTTGTGCCATGCCGCTGCTACTCAAAAAAGGCCCGTGCGGAGTGGCAAGCAATCATCGTGTCGCGACGGGCCCCCGACGGGGACAAAATGATTTGAGTTTGCCAAGCCCATGAGCGGTAGCACGATTGCCGCATTCATGACCGAGCCCGCCAACGCTTCTAACCCGGCCAAGCCCAAGCTTGGGGCGATCCTGCTGGTGGACGATGAAAAGCCGCTGCTGGACCTGTACGCCGAGGCTTTGTCCCCGTACTTCGATGTTTCGATTGCGACGAGCGCCCGGGAGGCCGGGTTCATCCTGCACAAGAAGCCCTTCAAGGTGGTCGTTTCCGATCATCTGATGCCCGGCGGCAACGGCCTCAGCTTTCTCGTCGATGCGCGCGAGGAGTACCCGGACATGCAGCGCGTGCTGGTCACTGGATACATGAAGCCCGAGATGCTCCTCCGCAGCGTCAATGAAGCGGCGCTGTACCGGTATTTGCTCAAGCCGGTTTCCCTGCCCGAACTCATCAAGACCGTGCAAGTGGCCGCCAAGATGTACGATCAGGCCACCGCCGGTCGCAGCTGATCTCCCGATGTCACAATCCCCCGGCACACGGCCGCTGCTGCTGTTGGTGGAGGACGAGGCGGCGTTGGCGGCCTCAATGGCCGCCAATCTCGAGGCGGACTACGAAGTCGATGTCGCGGGCAGCGCCGAGGAGGCGCGGCTCCTGCTCGGCACGCGGAAATATGCGGCCATACTCTCCGACCACATGTTGCCCGGAAAGGAGCAGGGGCTCGATTTCCTGGTGGTGGCGTCGCAGCAGCAACCCGAAGCCCGGCGCATCCTGATCACGGGCTACCTGAATCCCGAACTGCTGGCGCGGAGCGTGTCGCTGGCCCAGCTCAGCGCGTGCCTGTTGAAGCCCGTCGAGCTGGCGCGGTTGAAGCAGGAATTGCGGCAGGCGCTGGCGCGCTGAGCGCTCAGTCGTACCGGCGGCGCAGGTTGCTGGGCAGCAGTCCCAATTCCTCCCGGTACTTGGCGACCGTGCGGCGGGCGATCTTGAGGCCCTTTTCCTGCAGCAGGGCGACAATCTCCTGGTCGCTGCGCGGCTGGCCCGGATCCTCGGCCGCGATGAGGTCGGCGATCATTTCCTTCACGCTGGTGTTCGCCACCGACTCTCCGGCCTGCGATTGGTAGCCGGACGTGAAGAAGAACTTCATCTCGAACACGCCGTGCGGCGTCTTGATGTACTTGTTCGCGAGCGCCCGGCTCACGGTGGTCTCGTGGACGCCGATGATGTCGGCGATCTGGGTCATGGTGAGCGGCTTCAGCTTCGACACGCCTTCCTCGAAGAATTCCTGCTGGTGCTTGAGGATCTCGCGCGTGATGCGCTCGATGGTCCGCTGCCGCTGTTCGATGGCGTTGATGATGAACTTGCCCGACCGGAGCTTCTCGCGCAGGTAGTCGCTCTCCTGCTTGGACAGGCGCCCCTTGGCGATGAGGTCCTTGTAGGTGCTGCTCAGGCGGAGGCGCGGGATGTAATCCTGGTTCAGGAAGATCTGCCACTCGCCGTTCTCCTTCTCGACCGTCACATCCGGCACCACGACGCGGTTGGAGTCGTCGGCAAACCGGCGTCCGGGGGCCGGGTCGAGGGTGCCGATGATTTCGATCGCCTCCTGGATGACTTCCGGACCGAGGCCCATCTTGCGCGAGAGGTCGGGAATTCGCCGGCGCACGAGCAGTTCGAAATGATCGCGGACGATGCGCGCGGCCACGGATTTGCCGCGTCCTTGGTGGTTCAGCTGGATCAGCAGGCATTCCGCGAGGCTCTCCGCTCCAATGCCCGCCGGTTCGAAGGAGCGCAGGGTCTTCGCCGCCTCCTGGATCGTCTCGAGCGGCAGGCTTGTGAGCAGGGCGAGGTCGGACAAGCTGGCGGTCAGGTAGCCGCGGTCGTCGAGACTGCCGATCAGGTAGCGCAGCGCCTCGAGGGTTGGGGCCGGCACTTCCGCAAGTTCGGCCTGTTGCATGAGGTGCTGCTGGAGGGAAGTCTCCGTCGTCAGCGAATCGTAGAAATGCTGCCGGCGCTCATCCTCTTCGCTGGTCGTCTGGCGGACGCCGCCCGTGTCGGACATGTGATCGCGCCAATCCTGGCCGATCCGCTCGAGCATCTGTTGGTCCTTCGAAAAATTCATTTCCTCCCGTGGATCGTCGTCCGGGGCGGCGTTCTCGTCGCCACTGGTCGCGGATTTCTCGAGGCTCACGTCGTCCATCGGCATTTCCTCGAGCGCCGGATTGGCCTGCAATTCCTCCTGGATGGTGGCGCGCAGGTCGAGCGCGGCCACCTGCAGGATCTTGAGCGACTGCCGCATCTGCGGCGCCAGCATCAGCTGCTGGGTCTGGCGCTGCTGGAAACTCTGGTTGAGTCCTGGGCCGCTCATACGGAGGAAGTCGGACTTCCGTCAGGCCCGGGACTGGTACGAGCTCGAGACCGAAGGGGTGGAGCCGGGTTTCTCCGGCGGGAAGATGTCGGCCAGGTAGACCGCCAGCTTCTCGTTGGTGGGGCCGTAGCGGTCGCTGTAAAGATACAATTCGAGGTCGGTGAGCATCTCGTAGGCGGACTGGTAGCGCTTGCCCCGGTCGCGCTGCAGCGCCTTCTGGAGGATCGTCTCGAGCTTCGGGTCGATGTCGCTGCGCAGCGTGGCGAACTTCGGGAGCGGCATCGTCAGGATGTTGCGGCGCGATTCCAGCCGGCTCGCCCCGCGGAAGATATTCCGGCCAAGCAGGATTTCGGTGAGCACGATGCCGAGCGAAAAGAGGTCGGAGCGACCGTCGGTCACGGCGTAGCTGGCGCCCTCGGTGGAGAGGTACTCATCCTTGCCCGGAATCACCTTGCCCTCCTCGTTGTACATGAGGTCGAGGGCCTTCGCGATGCCGAAGTCGGTGAGCTTCACATCGCCCTCGATCGCCAGCATCACGTTCTTGGGATTCACGTCGCGGTGCACGATGCCGAGGAGCCGTCCTTCGGTATCCCGCTTGTTGTGGGCGTAGCTCAGACCGCGACACACGCGCGAGGCGATGAACGCGGCGATATCGACCGGAACCTGCCGCCCCAACTCCACGTGGCGCTCGATGAACTGTTCGAGATTCACCCCGCGGACAAACTCCATCGTCATGAAGTACTGCCCGCCGGTCTGCCCCAGGTGGTAGGTTTGGACGATGTTGGTGTGGATGAGGTCGGCTACCAGGCGTGCTTCGCCGATGAAGTTCTTCTGGAATTCAGGAATGCTCGAATACTCCTCTCGAATGAGCTTGATGGCGACGACCTTGCGAAAATTGCCCACGCCTTTCTGGACGGCTTCGTAGACGAGTCCCATGCCGCCCTCCGCTAGCTTGCGGGTCAGTTCATACTGGAACTCGTTGAAGATGTGCTTGAGGGCGGTGGTTGCCACGTTCCGAGAAAAACGCGCGGTGCTCGGGCTGGCAAGAACTCAGAACAAATATTGCACGCTTCCTGCTTCACGCTTGATTTCGCACCGGGAGCGCGGGTTGACAGCGACCGACCGGAACGTACGGTGCGCTCATGATCACGCTCACCCCCCGCGCTGCGAACCAAGTGCGCATATTGCACCAGTCGCAACCGGACGCCACGAAGAGGCTCCGGCTCTTCGTCGAGGGCGGTGGCTGCTCGGGGTTTCAGTACGGCATGTCGTTCGATCAACCCAAGGGCGACGATCGGCAATTCGAGTCGGAGGGAGTACAGATCCTGGTGGATCCGACGAGTCTCGCCTACTTGAACGGCACTTCGATCGACTTTGATGACGGCCTGCAGGGGAAGGGATTCGAGATTCGAAATCCAAACGCGCAGAGCACCTGCGGTTGCGGCAAGTCCTTCAATTGATGGGTCGCGGCGGTCCGGCGGGGCCGGGCGAGTTCACTTCGCTGCTTGGTGCAACGCGACGATGCCGAAGGTCAATGGTGTCGCGGTGACGTCGCGGAATCCCGCGCGACGAATTTCGGCGGACATCGCCGCGCGGCCCGGGAACTGTTCAATGGATCCCCCCAAGTACTCGTAGGCCGCCCGATCGCCAGTGACGAAACCTGCCAGCAGCGGGAGGATACCTTTCAGGTAGGCATAGTAAAGCGGTCGGAACCAAAAATGCGGCTGGGAAAATTCCAGGACGAAGAGGTGTCCGCCGCGCCGCAAGCTACGGTGCATCTCGCCCAGCGCCCGGTGTCGGTCGGCCATGTTGCGCAATCCGAATGCTATCGTGACCGCATCAAATCTCTCGTCCTCCACCGGCA
>CAYMSE010000354.1:0-8139 GCA_964392935.1 uncultured Oleiharenicola sp. | reverse complement strand
AATTGCGAACGGTTGAACGTCGGCTGCGTGATCGTCACCGCCGGCGACCGCAAGAATCGCATCGTCGCGGCGGGCTACAACGGATTCCTCCCGGGCACGCCGCATGTTTCCCGGGTGCGCGACAACCACGAGCAGGCCACGGTCCACGCGGAGCAGAACGCGATCGCGGATGCCGCGCGGCGGGGATCGAGCGTCGAGGGGTGCACCGCCTACGTGACCCATTTCCCGTGCATCCATTGCGCAAAGATCCTCGCGGCCTCCGGCATCGCCGAGGTGAAGTACCACGAGGACTACGTCAACGACCCGCTGGTGGCCCCCATCCTCGCGGATGCCGGCGTCAAGTTGACTAAACTCTAGTCCGGGTCTGAGGTTGCGCCGATGAAGGAACGCCGGACCGCGCGCCAAGCCACGACCCTCGCCGGGCAGCTGCTGCTCGCGCATCCGATCCTGCGCGACCCGAACTTCCGCCGGACGGTCGTCCTGCTGTCCTCCCACAACGCCGAGGGCGCGATGGGCGTGGTGTTGAACCGCCCGCTTGACCGGCAGCTCGGCGAGTTGAACAGCGAATTCGCGCTCGGGCCGCTGGCGGGCGTGCCCCTCTACTACGGCGGTCCGGTCGAGTCCGACCAGCTCATCATCGTCACCTGGCATTGGGTGCCGGCGGACGACGCGTTCCAGCTCCAGTTCGGCGTCGAGGTGGAGCGGGCCGTCGAGATGATCGGGATGCCGGGAGTGACGATGCGGGCGTTCCTGGGCTATTCCGGGTGGGGCAAGGGCCAGCTCGAGAACGAGCTCCGGCACGACACGTGGGTGACCACGCCGGTCGAGGGAGACTGGCTCGTGAAGCACGACGGCGTTCCGCTTTGGCGCGGACTCATCGTCCATGTGCAGCCGGAATTGACCGTGCTGGCGGATGCCCCGGATGATCCGACCCTAAACTAGGGACATCAGTGGTTTAGGCCGGTGCGAGGTTCGCGTTCGGGGAAACGGGAGTCCGCGAAACGGGGGTTGGGGAAGTTCTTCGGCCGCGGCGGATAATTTCCTTTGACACCTCTTCGCGGCGCACTCTTCTTTCGTGCCTTTATGAAAGTCGTTTCCTCCATCAAATCCGCCAAGCTGCGGCACCCGGCCTGCCAGGTCGTCCGTCGCAAGGGCAAGATTTACGTCATCAACAAAGTCGAGCCGCGCTACAAGGCGCGCCAAGGCTGATCCAACACCCTCTTTGCCGTGAAGCCCGAAGGCCATCCCGTCCTCCACAACGTTTGCGTCCTCGATATCGGAACCGGCAAGCGTTTCCTCACCAAGTCGACCATGAAGTCGGCCCGCACCGAAAAGATCGACGGGCAGGACTACTTCGTCGTCGTGCGCGACGTCACGATGGACTCGCATCCCGCCTACACCGGCGAGAAGCGCCTCGTCGACACCGCCGGCCGCGTCGAGAAGTTCACCACGAAGTTCAAGCGCGCCACGAAGGCCAAGTAAGGCCCGCGTCCCTGGTTCACCCGAAGCCCTCCCCCGCGGAGGGCTTTTTTGTTGGCGGGGGCCGGCATCGGCCCAGGCAAAAAGCCTTTCCTCCGCCTGCATCCGTGTGTTCCGTGGGTGCCGTGGCAAATCCCCCGACGCAACTCCTCTGTCTCGACTGCGATTCCACGCTCAGCGCGATCGAGGGCGTGGACGAGCTGGCGCGCCTGCGCGGGCCCGCGGCGCTGGCGCAGGTCGCCGCGATGACCAACGACGCCATGGACGGCCGGATCCCCCTGGAGCAGGTCTTCGCCCGGCGGCTGGAAATCATCCGGCCCGGCCGGGAGGAAGCCGAGGCGGTCGGGGCGCACTACATCCGGGAGATCGAACCGACGGCGCGCGAGACCGTCGCGACGCTGAAGGCGGCCGGATGGACCCCGGTGATCGTGAGTGCCGGTTACACCCAGGCGATCAAGCCGCTGGCGCGCGTGCTCGGGATCGAGCGCATCGAGGCGGTGCAGTTGCGCTTCGACGCCGCGGGCCAGTACGCAGGCTTTGACCGCGATCACCCGGCCACGCGCCAGGGCGGCAAACCCGAGATCGTGCGGGCCCTGAAGGCGGAGTTGCGGCCCGTCCGGATCGTGGCGGTTGGCGACGGGGTCAGCGACCTCGAGACGAAGCCCGAGGTCGATTTGTTCGTGGGTTTCGGGCGGTACGTTGCGCGCCCCAAGGTCCAGGCGGGCGCGGCGGCCTTCATCCATTCCCTCGCCGAGCTCGTGCCGCTGCTGCGCCAATCCGCCGCCTTTCGCCGTGACTGAATCGCGACCCACGATCCCGGGAACCCGCTCCGGCCGGATGGTGGCGCGGGCGGGGATGGTTGCGGCGCTGTTCGCCGGCACGGCCGTTGCCGCCGAAACGCTTGCGCCGGAGTTTCCCCGGGCGCTGGCCGGGTACGCCGATCCCGCCGGAGCCTCCGTGCTGGAGGTATTGCAGGGTCGCGCCGCCGCGGAACCGTTCAATGTCGTCGCAACGGGCATCTTCCTGCTCGCCGTGCTGCACACGTTTGCCACGGCGAAGATCCGCCACTGGGCGCACGTCGTCGAGGAACGGCATTGCGCCCGGCTGAAGCTGCAGGCGCGGGGCCGCGCCGACGGCGTGCCGGTCGAGGTGAGTTTTGGCGGGCAGATGCTGCACTTCCTGGGGGAAGTGGAGGCGGTGTTCGGTATCTGGGTGCTGGTCCTGGCCGCGGCGCTGGTCGCGATGAAGGGGGTGCCGACGGCGGTGAACTACGTCGCGAACACCGTCAATTACACCGAGCCGATGTTCGTCGTGGTGGTCATGGCGCTGGCCTCGACCCGCCCGGTGATGCGCCTGGCCGAGCGGCTGCTCCGCGGGGTTGCCGCGTTGGGCTCCGGCCGGCCCTGCGCATGGTGGCTCTCCATCCTGACCGTCGCGCCGCTGCTCGGGTCGCTGATCACCGAACCGGCGGCGATGACGATCGCGGCGCTGCTCCTCGGCAAGCAGTTCTACGCCCTGGACCCCTCGCCGCGACTCAAGTACGCGACCCTGGGCCTGCTCTTCGTGAATGTTTCCATCGGCGGCACGTTGACGCATTTCGCCGCGCCGCCCGTCCTGATGGTCGCCCACGCCTGGGGTTGGGACATCGCCTACATGTTCACGCATTTCGGCTGGCACGCGATCGGCGGCATCGTGCTGTCGAACGTCGCCTACCTGCTCGCCTTCCGGAAGGAATTGCTGGCGCTGCAGGCCCGGCCGGCCGGCGACGACGGCGAGGAACCGGTGCCGGCGTGGGTGACCCTCGTGCATCTGCTGTTCCTTGGCTTCACCGTGTGGGCCGCGCACCATCCGGTGCTGTTCACGGGCGGCTTCCTCTTCTTCCTGGCCTTCGCGCAGGCCACGGCCCACCACCAGAGCCGGATCGAGCTGCGGGGGCCGCTGCTGGTCGGCTTCTTCCTCGGCGGCCTCGTGGTGCACGGCGGGCTCCAGGGCTGGTGGATCGAGCCCGTGCTGGGCCGGTTGGGCGAATTGCCGTTGTTCGCTGGCGCGACGCTGCTCACCGCCTTCAACGACAACGCCCTCATCACCTACCTCGCCACGCTCGTGCCGGGCTTCAGCGAGGAACTGAAGTTTGCGGTGGTCGCCGGCGCGGTCACCGGGGGCGGCCTGACCGTCATCGCGAACGCGCCGAATCCGGCCGGACAGTCCATCCTCCAGCGCTATTTCCCGGACGGGGTGTCGCCGCTGGGGCTGCTGCTCGGCGCCTTGGTGCCGACCCTGATCGTCACCGCGGCCTTCCTGGTGCTCTGAGCGCCGGGTCGATCAGCGTCCGTCCTGCCGGCCGAGCTCCGCGCGCAGGAAATCCGCGCACGCGATCTCGCGGCCGTCCTTGAAACGGAGCAGGTACGGTTGCCCGGTGGTCGAGGACTTGGTGGCGATGCGGGCGATGAAATCCTCGGCGGACTTCACTTCCGCCCGCTGGTGTTCCCACTTGCCGCGCAGGAATTTCGCGGCCGTGGCCGCATCATGGGCCGAGCCGTTGCGCACGAATTGGACGTCGCCCTGCGCCGCCACGAAGGCGAGCAGGGCTTCGATCCGGCGCTCCTCGGCCGACGGCGCCGCGACGTCCGCCCGCCCCAGGCCCACCAGGAAGAACAAGGCGAACAGCGCGCGCCGCATCGGGGGCTTACGGGAACAGGCCGCGCTTGGACTTGGCATCCGCGACGCGGGCGATGCCGAGCACGAGGGCGGCGGTGCGGCGGCTGCAGTTGTACTTCTTCTTGGTCTCGTCGACCGACGCCTTCGCCTTGGCGAGCATGCGGTACAACTTGTCGAAGACCTCGTTCTTCGTCCAATAGTAGTTCTGCAGGTTCTGCAGCCACTCGAAGTAGGAGACGATGACGCCGCCGGAATTGCAGAGCACGTCGGGGATGACCTCGATGTCGCCGCGCTGTTCGATGATCCGGTCGGCCTCGTTGGTGGTCGGTCCGTTCGCGCCCTCGGCCAGCATGCGGCACTTCAGCTTGCCGGCGTTCTTCTCGGTGATGACGCGTTCCAGCGCGGCCGGGATCAGGACCGTGCAGGGGAGTTCGAGCAGCTGCTCGTTCGTGACCGGCTCGCCGCCGGGGAAGCCCTGCAGCGTCTTGTTGGCCGCGACCCAAGCCTGGGCCGCCTTCAGGTCGATGCCCTTGGGATTGTACACGCCGCCGGTGTAGTCGGAGATGCCCGTCACTTCGGCGCCCCAGTGGTAGAGCGCGTGGGCCGCCTCGCTACCGACGTTGCCGAAGCCCTGGATGACGATGGTCGTCTTCTCGGGTTCGATGCCGAGGTCCTGGAGATAGGACTTCACGAACCACGCGACGCCCTCGCCGGTGGCTTCACGCCGGCCGAGCGAGCCGCCGAGCGCGATGGGTTTGCCGGTGATGACACCGGGATCGAAGTGGCCCTTGTGGCTCGAGTAGGTGTCCATCATCCACGCCATGACCTGCTCGTTCGTGCCGACGTCCGGGGCGGGGATGTCGACGTTGGGCCCGATGAACGGGATGATCTCCTGCATGTAGCGGCGCGACAGCCGCTCGAGTTCGGTGGGCGAGAGCTTGCGGGTGTCGACGATGACGCCGCCCTTGCCGCCGCCGTAGGGGAGGCCGGCCAGCGAGCATTTCCAGCTCATCCACATGGCGAGCGCGGCGACTTCGCCGAGGGTCACGTCGTGGTGGAAGCGGATGCCGCCCTTCGCCGGGCCCGTCGAGAGATTGTGCTGCACGCGGTAGCCCTCGAAGATCTCGATGCGCCCGTCGTCCATGCGGACGGGCATGGAGACGACGACGCACCGGCGCGGACGCTTGGTCCGCTCGCGGACGCCCGCGTCCAGGCCGAGGATGTCGGCGGCGAGGTCGAATTGATTGCACGCCTGCTGGTACACAGGCGATTGGTAGATCGTGTTGGTGAGTGCCATTGGGGTGGGGGCCGGGAAACGGCCCGGGTTTTTGCCCGCCAGCTTGCGGGCTGGCGGACTTTTAGCAATTGGCTTCCGCCGCCGCGGCCGGTACGGCGATCGGGTTCAACTACGAGCGGTGCTTATTGGTGTTTTCAGCAATCCTGATTCAGCTTAGCCGGTTATGCCCTTGTTCAAACTTCACTCCGACTACCAGCCCAGGGGGGACCAGCCGCAGGCGATCGCCGCCCTTGTGCAATCGCTGCGGGCGGGCCACCGTCACCAGACCCTGCTGGGGGTCACCGGTTCGGGCAAGACGTTCACCATGGCCAACGTCATCGCGCAGCTGGACCGGCCCGCGCTGATCATCTCGCACAACAAGACGCTGGCCGCGCAGCTGTACTCCGAGTTCAAGGCCTTCTTCCCGGAGAACGCCGTCGAGTACTTCGTCAGCTACTACGACTACTACCAGCCGGAGGCCTACGTGCCGTCGAGCGACACCTTCATCGAGAAGGACTCGTCCATCAACGAGGAGATCGAGCGGTTGCGGATCTCCACCACGAGCTCGCTGGTCAGCCGGCGCGACGTCATCGTCGTCGCCAGCGTCTCCTGCATCTACGGCCTGGGTTCCCCCGAGGCGTTCTTCGGGATGCGCATCAGCCTCCGGCAGGGCGGGACGATGAACCGGAACAAGCTGCTGGAGCGCCTCGTGGACAATCTCTACGAGCGCAACGACTACGATTTCAAGCGCGGCGCCTTCCGCGTGCGCGGCGACGTGGTGGACATCATGCCCGCCTACCTCGAGCACGGCCTGCGCGTGGAGTTCTTCGGCGACGAGATCGAGGCGCTGACGGAGTTCGAGCCGGTGAGCGGGGCGGTGTTGCGGAAGATCGAGCAGTTCGATCTCTACCCGGCGAACCAGTACGTGACCTCGCGCGGCAAGCTCGACACCGCGATCACCGCGATCAAGGCCGAGCTCGAGGAGCGCGTCGGCTTCTTCGAAAAGAACCAGCAGTACCTCGAGGCCCAGCGCATCCGCATGCGCACGACCTACGACCTCGAGATGCTGCAGGAAATGGGCTTCTGCAGCGGCATCGAGAACTACTCGGCGCACCTCACCGGCCGCAAGCGCGGCGACCGGCCGTTCTGCCTGGTCGACTTCTTCCCGAAGGATTTCCTCCTGATGGTCGACGAGAGCCACGTGACCATCCCGCAGATCGGCGGCATGTACAACGGCGACATCGCCCGGAAGCAGACCCTGGTGAACTTCGGCTTCCGGCTGCCGTCGGCGCTCGACAACCGGCCGCAGAGTTTCGCCGAGTTCCAGCAGATCACCGGGAAGACGGTATATGTTTCGGCCACGCCGGCTCCCTTAGAGCTCCAGCTCTCCGCGGTGGTCGCCGAGCAGGTGATCAGGCCGACGGGCCTGCTCGATCCCGAGATCACGCTGCGCTCCACGAAGGGACAGGTGGAGGACTTGATCGGCGAGATCCGCCAGGCCGTCGCCGCCGGCGAACGCGTGCTGGTGACGACCCTGACCAAGCGCCTGTCCGAGGACCTGACTTCCTACCTGCGCGACGCGAAGATCCGCGTCGAGTACCTGCACTCGGACATCGACGCCCTCGAGCGCGTGGAGATCCTGCGCAACCTGCGCCAGGGGAACTTCGACGTCCTGGTCGGCATCAACCTGCTCCGCGAGGGCCTGGACCTGCCCGAGGTCGCGTTGGTGGCGGTCCTCGATGCGGACAAGGAGGGCTTCCTGCGCAGCGCCACGAGCCTGATGCAGACGGCGGGCCGCGCGGCGCGCCACGAAAAGGGGCGCGTGATCTTCTACGCCGACAATGTCACGGATTCGATCCAGCGCACGCGCGACGAGGTGGCCCGCCGGCGCGAGAAGCAGCTCGAGTACAACCGGGCGCACGGCATCACGCCACGGAGCGTGAAGCGCGGCGTGCAGGCCAGCCTGCGCACCTACGATGGCAGCGGCCAGGACCTGAATGCCGCGGTCGCCGAGGAGGTCGATGACGTGGCGGCCGTCATCGCGGAGCTGGAGGACGAGATGCAGGAGGCCGCGAACAAACTCGAGTTCGAGCGGGCCGCGCTGTTGCGCGACCAGATCAACGCCCTGAAGTCCGGCGAATACTAGTCCGCCGGGCCGAAGCCGGCGCGCTACGGCGGGAAAGCCAAGCGGCGGCCAAAGTAACCGGCTCCCGGCCGGGCGACTCAGTTGCCCGCGGGCGGCTGGGCGTTGCCGGCGCGCTGCAGGTCGCTCATGGCCTGCTGCGCTTCCCGGGTTTCCTGCTCACTGGGCTTGGCCTGGCTCTTCTTGACCTTCTTGGGAATCCACGAGCCGACCGAGGTCTCGCTGACGTATTCCTCCTGCTGCTGGGCAGGCTTGGTCTGGGCGGCATCCGCCTTGGTTTTTTCAGGCTTGCTGGCGCAGCCGGCGAGACCGGCGGCAACGACGAGGACCAGCAACGTGCGGTAATGGACGTGCTTCATCAGAAAATGAGCAAATCACTCGGACGCGGTGCTGTCGCTGGAATTCTGGCGGCATTCGTTCATCACGCGCAGCCAGATCTCGCGCAAATCGAACAACCGGGGCAGCGCGTACTCGCGGAAGCGCACGGCCAGCGGCGTCGCGGATGCGTCGGGCTCGTTGAGCCGGGACAGGGTGAGGTTCAGCTCGCGCAGCGCGCGCTTGAAGAGCACGACCGCGAGCGTGT
>CAYMSE010000353.1:0-3890 GCA_964392935.1 uncultured Oleiharenicola sp. | reverse complement strand
TGCAGTAGCCGCCCCGCGCGGCGCTCGACCAGCTCGAGCCGCCACTCCGGCGGCTCGCCTTTTTTCAGCCCCAGCCAGGCAAAGCTCGCCGGGGCGCCGCGGTTCGGGCGCGTGATGCACCCGGGATTCAGCCACCGCACGCCGCGCGCGTCGGTCTCGTCGCGCGGCACGTGCGTGTGGCCGTGCAGCACGAACCTGCAACCCGCCGGGGCGCGGGGCGGCGGAATGTGCGTGAGGAAGAAGTTCCAGCCCTCGCGCTCGAGGCGGCGCTCCAGCGGCCAGTAATTGTGCCATTCGTTGTTGCCGAGGACGGGGAACACGGGCCGGCCCGTCGCCTCGAACAGGGCGAGCGTGTCCGGTTCGCACACGTCGCCGAGGTGCCAGATCTCGTCCGCCCCGGCCAGGCGGCCCGGCAGCGTGGGGGGCACGCGGTCGTGGGTGTCGGCGATCACCGCGATCCGCATGGACGGTCAGCGTGTCACCACGGCCACGCCGGTGCCGATGAGCACCGTGCCGGCGGTGCGGTTCATCGCCTTCATCCGCTCCGGCCGATGGAAGAACCGGCGGCTGGCCGCCGCCATCATGGCGTAGCCGGCCGGGATGAGCCCGACGGTGGCGACGACGATCGCCCCCATCAGCAGCGCATCGGCCGCGGAGAGCCGCGGCAGGTCGATGAAGGTCGGCAGCAGGCCCGCGTAGAACACGATGGTCTTGGGGTTGCTGATGGTGACGAGGAATCCGCCGAGCATGGCGCGGCCGTAGCCGCGCGGCGCCGGGGCCGCGGCCGCGGTGTCCAGGGTCGCGGGTGCGGTGCGCCAGAGCTTCACGCCCAGCCCCACCAGGTAAGCGGCGCCCGCGAACTTCGCGACGATGAACAGCTCGCCCATCGAGCGCGCGAGCGCGGCCATGCCGAACACCGCCAGGTAGAAGAAAATCAGGTCGCCCAGGATGATGCCGCCGATCCACGCGAACGCCTCCCGCAGTCCCCGGCCCAGCGCGCACGATACGACCGAGAAGATGCCCGGCCCCGGCAGCGCCACGGCGATGGTGAGCGCGACGGCGAAGGCGGCGAGGACGGGCAGGTGCATGGGCGCAGCGTGCAGTTTTCCCGCCGGTCGGCAAATCCGGAGCGGCCTACTTGGCCACGGTGGCCCGGGCCAGCGGGATGTAGGACTCCTCCCGCAATACGGCCGGCCGGCGGCCGGCGAGCAACTCCCACCACGCCCGCGCGTTGGCGAGCACGACCACGAGGACGAGGACCAGGAACACCGCCGTCACCCCGGCATCGATGTGGTTGTTGAGGATCTGCGACCGCCACAGCGCCAGCTCCACCGGCGTGCCCCCGGCGGCGACGCGCGCCTCGAGGTTGCGGGCGAGCGCGAGGAAACCGACCGGCGCGGGGCTGAAGATCTTCATCCAGCCGGCGGACATGGTCACCGCCAGCAGCCACGCGAGCGGCGCGAGCGTCACCCAGAGGTGGCGCCGCCGGCCCATCTTGATCAGCACGGTGGTGCCGAGGCTCAGCGCGATCACCGCGAGCAGCTGGTTGGCCACGCCAAAGATGGGCCAGAGCGAATTGATGCCGCCAAGCGGATCCACCACGCCCTGGTAGAGGAACCAGCCCCACGCGCCGACAAACAGCGCCGTGGCGAAGAGGCTGCCCGGCACGGAGCGCGTGTCGCCCAGCGGGCGCGCCACCAGCCCGAGCAGGTCCTGCACGAGGAAGCGCCCGACCCGCGTGCCGGCATCGATCGTCGTCAGGATGAACAGCGCCTCGAACATGATGGCGAAGTGGTACCAGACCGCGAGCGCGCCGCGCCCGCCCGCGCCGGGTCCGCCCAGCACGCCGGCGAACATGTGCGCCATGCCGACGGCGAACGTCGGCGCCCCGCCGGTGCGGCCGACCATGGTCTTCTCGCCGACGCCGGCGGCAAGCGCGTCCATCTGCGCCGGCGTCACCGGGAAGCCGAGCGCGGACACCTTCGCCGTCACCGCGGCCGGGTCGCCCTTCAGGTTGATGGCAAAATACTCGCCGGGCTCCATGGCGCAGGCGGCGATGAGCGCCATCACGCCGACGAGCATCTCCGTGACCATCGCACCGTAGCCGATGACGCGGATGTGGCTCTCGCGCATCAGCAGCTTGGGCGTGGTGCCCGAGGCGATCAGCGAATGAAAGCCCGACACCGCGGCGCAGGCGATGGTGATGAAGCAGAACGGAAAGACCGGCCCGGCCACGACCGGGCCCGTGCCGTCGATGAACTTCGTCAGCGCCGGCATCTTCAGCTCCGGCGCCAGCACCACGATGGCGCCCGCGAGCGCCGCCACGGTGCCGATCTTCATGAACGTGCTGAGGTAGTCGCGCGGCGCGAGGAGCAGCCACACGGGCAGCACCGAGGCCACGACGCCGTAGCCCATGATCCACCACGCGAGCGTGGTGCCGTGCAGCGTGAGCCAACCCTCCAGCGCCGTGCCGGGGAGGTACTGTCCGCCCCACACCGCGCCAAGCAGGGCCAGCAGACCGCCGACGCTCACGAGCACGAGCACCCGGCTGCCGGATCCGCCGTGCCGCAGGCCCAGGCCCATCAGCACCGCGATGGGCATGGTGGCGGCGATGGTGAGGAGGCCCCACGGGCTTTCGGCGAGGGCGTTCACCACGACGAGGCCGAGCACCGCCAGGAGAATGACCATGATGGCGACGATGCTCAGGAGCGCCGCGAGCCCCGCGAACGGCCCGACCTCCTCGCGCACCATCTGGCCGAGGGACTTGCCGCCGCGCCGCACCGAGCAGAAGAGGATCACGCAATCGTGCACCGCGCCGCCCAGCGTGGCGCCGACGAGCATCCAGAGGAGCCCCGGCATGAAGCCGAACTGCGCGGCCAGCACGGGGCCGACCAGCGGGCCCGGCCCGGCGATCGCCGCGAAGTGGTGGCCGAAGACGATCCACTTGTTCGTCTGGACGAAATCCTTGCCGTCCTCGCGGGTGACGGCCGGCGGGGCGCGCAGTTCGTCGAGGGTGAGCACCTTGGCCATCAGCCAGGCGGAGTGGAAACGGTAGCTCACCGCAAACACGCAGCCCGCCGCGACGATCATCCACCACGCGCTCACCGGTTCGCCGCGCGACCCGGCCAGCACGGCCAGCGCCCCCACGCCGAGCGCGACCACGACGGTCCACAACGCAACACGAAGCCAGGCAGGGGTTCTCATGGGAGCCGGGAGTGTCTAGGCACCCGCCCGGCTCGGTCCAAGAGCGAAATCTGTCACCGGCCCGCGCGCCACGTGACGCGGGCGCCGTCGGCGCTCTGCAGGTGCAGGACCTCGGCGGCGGGCTGCACCACGCGGGCGATCGCGTCGGCGTCCGCCGGACCGAAGCTGTCGCGCGTCAGGGCCATCGCCGCGCCCCCGAAGCCGCCGCCGGTCAGGCGCGCGCCGTAAACGGCCGGATGCCGCTCGAGCGCATCCACGAGGCGGTCGAGCGCCGGCGTGCTGTTCTCGAACAGGAGCTGCGAGCTGCGGTGCGAGCCCGTGAGCAGGCGGCCGGCACCGGCAAGGTCGCCGCGCTCCAGGGCCGCGACCGTCTCGTGCACGCGGGCGTGCTCCTCGACCACGTGCCGGGCGCGCGCCGCCACGGCCGCGGGCAGTCCCGCCAACCGCGGCGCGAGCTGCGCGGGCGTGAGGTCCGCCAGGAGTGCCACGCCGAGCGCGCGCGCCGCCTCGGTGCACTCGCGGTGCCGCGTCGCGTAGAGCCCGTCGACCAGCGCGTGCTTCTCGCGGGTGTTGAAGATCCAGAGGTGCGCGGACCGCGGCAGCGGCACCCGCGCGAAGGTCGGGCCGCGGCAGTCGATGTGCACGAGGCGGCCGGCCTCGCCGAAGGCGCTCGTGCCCTGGTCGAG
>CAYMSE010000352.1:0-11942 GCA_964392935.1 uncultured Oleiharenicola sp. | reverse complement strand
TCGAAGCTGCCCTTGGGCTGGTTGACGCTGGCGCCGTTGATGGCGCTGCGGACGTCGGAGAAATTCAGCCCGCGCGCGGCCAGCTCGGCGGGGTTGACCTGCACGCGCACCGCCGGGCGCTGGCCGCCGGCGAGGCTGACGAGGCCGACGCCGGGCAGCTGTGCGAGCTTCTGGGCGATGCGCGTGTCGACGAGGTCGTGCACCTCCGGCAGCGCGAGCGTGGGCGAGGTGACCGCCAGCGTGACGATCGGTGTGTCGGCCGGGTTGACCTTGCGGTAGATCGGCGGCGCCGGGAGGTCGGTGGGCAGGAGGTTGCCGGCCGCGTTGATCGCCGCCTGCACCTCCTGCTCCGCCACCGCCATGGACAGGTCGAGGGAAAACTGCAGGGTGACCACCGAGGCGCCGCCCGAGCTGGCCGACGACATCTGCGCCAAGCCGGGAATCTGGCCGAACCGGCGCTCCAGCGGCGCCGTCACCGCGCTCGCCATCACGCTCGGGCTCGCGCCCGGGTAGAAGGTGAAGACCTGGATGGTCGGGAAGTCGACCTGCGGCAGCGCCGCCACCGGCAGGAGCCGGTAGGCCATGATGCCCACCTGGAGCAGCGCCGCCATCAGCAGGCTGGTGGCGACGGGCCGCAGGATGAACGGACGCGAAAGGCTCATCGCCGCCCCGCTTCGCCCTTGCCGTGCTTGGCCGGGACGGTGCCCGGTTTCGCGGGCACGATCTCGCCGTCCTTCACCACGACCACGCTGCGGCCCTCGCGCAACCGGTCGAGGCCCTCGAGCACCACCTGTTCGCCGGGCGCGAGCCCCTTGGTCACGGCCTGCAGGTCCCCGTCGGCCGATCCCAGTTCGATCGTGCGGAGCGTGGCCTTGTGCTGGTCGTCGACCACGTAGACGTAGGTGCCGCGGGAGCCGTACTGGACCGCCGCGGCGGGGATGAGGATCGCGTCCTTGAGCGTGCCGACCTGGAGGCGGATGTTCACGAACTGGTTCGGGAAGAGCTTCTCGTCCTCGTTGGGAAACTCCGCCTTCAGCTTCAGCGTGCCGGTGGCGAGATCGATCTGGTTGTCGAGCGTGCGCAGCACGCCGCTGGCGAGGCGGACCTGCTCGGCGCGGTCCCACGCCTCGACCGCCAGCTGGCCGCCGGCGCGCACGGGCTCGATGACCCGCGCCAGCTCCACCTCGGGAATTGTGAACATGACGGCGATGGGCCGCGTCTGCGTGATGACCCCGAGGCCGTTGGTGTCGTTGGCGCGGACGAGATTGCCGGCGTCGACGCGCCGGAGCCCGATGCGGCCGCCGATCGGCGCCTCGATGCGCGTGTAGGCGAGCTGCAGGCGGGCCTCGTCGACCCGGGCCTGGTCGGCGGCGACCGCGCCCTCGCGTTCGCGCACGAGCGCCTGCTGGGCGTCCATCTGCTGGCGCGTCACGAGGCTCTTCTCGAACAGCTGCTGGAATCGCTCCAGATCGGCGCGGGCGGTCTCGAGCTGCGCCTGGTTCTGCCGCTGCTCACCCTCCGCCTGGGCCAGCTGGATGCGGTACGACTCGGGATCGATCTCGGCGAGGAGCTGCCCCGCTTCCACCCGCTGGCCCTCGGTGAACGCCAGCCGCAACAGCTGTCCGTCCACCCGGCTGCGCACCGTCACCGTGTTCAGGGGCGTCACCGTGCCGATGGCCTTCAGGTGGACCGGCAGGTCGCGGCGCTCGACCGCGACGACCCGCACCGGCATCGCCGGCTGGCCGTCCGTGCCCGCCCACGCGGGATTCGGCCCCCACCGGTTCGGCTGCTTCCGGGGCGTGCTGAAATACCACGCACCCAACGCGATGACGACAACGATGCCCGCATAGAAGTACCAGCGACGGCGCGAGCGGGGTTTCGGGGAGGATTCGGACATTGGAAATCGGGAAGTGGCGCTGCGGAAGCGTCGGGCTGACAGGCGCATCCACGCGGCAATGGACCGGACCTACCAGACTCTCACCCCGACAAATATCAAACCTGTTCGCGGGGAAATTCTCGGTACCGTCCGACTCGTGCCACCCCGGCCGGCGCCCCGCACCCCGCAGGAATATTCGTAACCAAATCCCGGCGCCGCGGGTTATCGAGGCAGCCACCACACGACCATGCACGTTTTCCGCTTCGCGCTCCGTTCGCTCGGCAAGTCGCCGGGCTTCACCGCGTCCACCGTCCTCACCCTCGCCTTGGGCATCGGGGCGACGACCGCGATTTTCTCCGTCCTCTATGCCGTCCTCCTGCGACCGTTCGCCTACCCCGACGCCGACCGCCTCGTCGTCATGTGGCAAAAGGGCCCGCAAATGGAGATGTCGATCGCCTGGCCGACGATCCAGGACTGGATGAAGCAGCAGCAGGCGTTCTCCGCCCTCGCCGTGCACCGCCGCGACCGGTTCAACCTCTCCGGGCCGGGCCAGCTCGCCGAAAACGTCACCGGCGCCTTCGTCTCCGCGTCGATCTTCGACGTGGCCCGGCTCCCGCCGCGCCTCGGACGCTACTTCACCGCCGAGGAGGACAAACCCGGCGCCGCGCCGGTCGTGGTCATCTCCGAGACGCTCTGGCAGCGCCGCTTCAACGGCGACCCCGCGATCATCGGGCGCACCATTCCGGTCGACGGCGAACAACGCACCGTCGTCGGCATCGCGCCCGCCGCGATGGGCCTGCCCCGCCTCGCCGAGGTCTGGGTGCCGATCTTCCCGTACGCCGCCACGCAGGCCGGCTGGCAGTCCCGCGGCAACAATCCCGGCCTCTACAGCTTCGCCCGCCTGAAACCCGGCCTCACCGTCGAGCAGGGCCGCGCGGACATGGAGCGCATCTACACGGGGCTGCGCGCGACGTACAAGGACGACCTCGACGGACTCTCCGCCATCGTGCACCCGTACCGCGAGAACCAGGTCGGCGAATTCCGCGCCGGGCTCTGGGCGCTCCTCGCCGCCACCGGCTTCGTCCTCGCCATCGCCTGCGCCAACGTCGCCAGCCTCTTCATCACGCGCGGCATCAGCCAGGAACGCGAATACGCCATCCGCTCCGCGCTCGGGGCGTCGCGCGGGCACCTGATCCGCCGCATGCTCGCCGAATCGCTGCTGGTCGCGGCCGCCGGCGGCCTCGCCGGGATCGTGCTCTCGTGGTGGTCCCTCGACCTCATCCGCCGGTTCGTCCCGTCCGACACGCCGCGCTTCCAGCACATCGAGCTCAACGGCCCGGTCCTTGTCTTCTCGCTCGTTGCCGCCGGGCTCTCCGGGCTGCTCGCCGGACTCTGGCCCGCCCTGAAGCTGGCGCGCACCGACGTCCGCGGCGCCCTCCACGAAGGCAGCCGCGGCACCACCGCCGGCAGCGGACTCCGCCGCTTCCTGGTCGGCGCGCAGGTCGCGCTCACGCTCGTCCTCCTGAGCGTCAGCGGCCTCGTGCTCCGCAGCCTCGACCGCATGCAGGCCGCCGCGCTCGGCTTCGACCCGCACTCGCTGCTGACCTGCTCGGTCTCGCTGCCGCAGTCGCGCTATGGCGAACAGGCCAACGCCGCGACCGGGCTCGGCAGCAGCACTCCCGCCCAGCGCTTCTTCCAGACGCTCGTCGACGAGGTGCGCCGGCTGCCGGGGGTCGAACACGCCGCGGTCAGCACCACCCCGCCGCTCAACACCGGCTGGCAGTCCTCGTTCGCCGCCGAGGGCGTCAACGCCCCCTCCGACAACCACAAGCCGCTCGCCGAGATGGGCATCGTGAGCGACGACTACTTCGCCACGCTGCGCGTGTCCGTCACGAGGGGCCGCACCTTCGACGCCACGGACGCCGCCGGCCCGAAGGTGGTCATCATCGACCAGGGCTTCGCCGACCGCTTCTGGCCCGGCCAGAATCCCCTCGGCAAGCGCGTGAACTGGGGCGTCACCGACAAGGACGAGAACAACTGGTTCACCGTCGTCGGGGTCGTTCCCACGCTCCGCGTCTACGGCTACGGCGAACCCGTGTCGCGCCCGCAGGCCTACTGGTCGTTGCGCCAGTTCGCCTGGCAGCAGAAGACCATGCTCGTGCGCACGGCGGGGAGCCCGCGCCTGCTGGAGCGGCAAATCCGCGAGCTCTTGGCGAAACTCGACGGCGACATCGCCATCTTCGACGTCGCCACGATGGAAGAGCAGGTCGCGTCGACCTACCAGAACACGACCCTCCAATCCCTGCTGCTCAGCCTCTTTGCCGGCCTGGCCCTGCTCCTGGCCCTCACGGGCCTGTACGGCGTCGTGGCCTACGGTGTCTCCATGCGCCGCCGCGAGATCGGCGTGCGCATGGCGCTCGGCGCGCAGCCGGCCGACGTGACCGGGCTGATGTTGCGCCAGGGCCTCGCGCCGCTCCTCGTCGGCGTCGCCGTCGGCCTGGCGGGCGCGATGGCCGCCGGCCAGGCGGTGCGCAGCCAGCTCTACGAAGTTTCGGCCGCCGACCCGGTGATCCTGACGGCCACGACGCTCCTGCTCGCCGTCGCCGCCTCCCTCGCCTGCTGGTGGCCCGCCCGCAAGGCCACCCGCGTCAATCCGACCGAGGCGCTGCGCTCGGAGTAGGGAATCGTGAAATCGGTCAGCTGAAATCGAAAATCTTGAAATCGTCCGACCTCCGGTCCCGGCGATATCACGTTTCTCGATTCCCGGTTTTTCAGATTCCCTGCTCTTTCCCGTAACTTCCGCGTCCCGTCGCGTGTTTATCCATCGGACCACCCCTTCCCGGTGGTATACTCCCGTTTTCCCATGAAGACCAAACTGCTCGTCGTCCTCGCCGTCCTCCTGACCGCCGCCGTCTCCGCCTCGGCCAAGGTCACTGAAAAATTCAGCCAGACCTATCCGCTCGCCGCCAATGGCCGCATTCACCTCGAAAACGTGAACGGCTTCGTCGAGATCATCGCGTGGGACAAGGCCGAGGTTGCCCTCGAGGCCGAAAAGGGCGCCCGCGACCAGGACGCCCTCGCGCGCATCCACCTCAAGATCGAGGCCGACGCCGACCGCCTGCAGATCAAGACCGAGCTCGAAAAGCGGTGGAAACTCTGGGACCACGCCAACGCCTACGTGAACTACAAGCTCCACGTCCCGGCCGGCGTCTCGCTCGACAAGATCGACGTCGTCAACGCCGGCATCCGCGTCGAGGGCGTGAAGGGCTACGTCAACCTCGACACCGTCAATGGCGCCATCGTCGCCAAGGGGCTGGCCGGGCGCGGCCGCTTCGACACCGTCAACGGGTCGATCGACGTCACCTACAGCGACCTCACCGGCGTGGCCGGCATCAGCCTCGATACAACGAACGGCGGCTGCACCCTCACGCTGCCGGCCGACGCCGCGTTCCGGCTCGATGCGGACACGGTCAACGGGCACGTGAGCTGCGATTTCCCCATCACGCTCGAGAAGTCCGGCAAGCACGCCCTGCGCGGCACGGTCAACGGCGGCGGCACCGAGGTGAAGCTCGACACCGTCAACGGCAGCCTCCGCGTCGAACGCGCGAAGTAGCCGGCCCGGGTGGCGCCTGCGCCCCGGGCGGGTTGGTTCGCGCAATCCGTGGTTGCGTCTCGCCGCGCATCGTGGCGGGTTGGAGTCGCACGGGCCCGACCACGCTCCCATGAGACTTCTATCCACGCTTGTCCTCGGCCTGGCCACGCTGACCGCCGTTGCCGGCGCCGCGGGAATCGCCGCCGTCCCGTTCGCCACCGGCCCGAGTCGCTTTCTCCCGGGCGACGCACTGGTCATCGACGAAGTCGTCGCCTCGTCGCCGCGTTTCGAGCCCGGGGACCGCATCCGGGTGCGCGGCCACTACCGCCTGCAATCGCATCCGCAGGCCCGGCTCAGCCTCCTGGTCACCGAGGAGGCCGGCGCCGGGACGCGGGCCGTGGTTCCCGCCGCGTCGCGAAAAGTCGCCGCCGGGGCGGACACCTTTGACCTCAGCTGCGAGATTCGCGCGGCCGGCGTGCTGCACGTGACGTTGTACTCCTCCGCCGGGCGCCCGTTCGGCGGCCAATATTTCGGCACCGCCGAACAGATGAAGCGGATCGCGCACTGGAGCCTGTCGGACTACGAGGCTGCCCCGTAGCGATTTTCACCGCATGTCCGCCGCCTCCCCGTCCGGTCGTCGTCCCCAGGTTTGCGTCCTCGGCAGCGCCGAGCCCGGTTCGGCCGCCTATGAGCTCGCCGGCGCCGCCGGCGAGCTCCTCGCGCGGAGCGGAATCACCGTCGTGAGCGGCTGCGGCAGCCCGGCCACGCGATTCGCCGCCGAACGCGCCCTCGCCGCCGGCGGGACGGTCGTGAGCATCGTCCCCTCCGACGACATCGGCCTGAAGGACTGGCCGTGCACCGTGCTCATTCCCTGCGGCATGGGCGACGCCCGCAACCTGCTCATGGCGCTGGCCGGCGACGCCTGCCTCGTGATCGGCGGTCGCGCCGGCACCATCTCCGAGGTCTGCCTCGCGTGGCTGCACCGGCGCCCGCTGCTCCCGCTCACCGGCTGCGGCGGCTGGTCGGACCAACTCGAGCGCCATCCGCCCGACGAACGCCGGAACTCCCCGATTCTCCCGTGGGCTTCCGTCGCCGCGCTCGAGCGCCAGTTGCGCACCCTGGGCCTGCTTTCCTAGGCTGCCTTCACCGCCTCCCCGGGGAGCGCGCTGACCCCGGCGCACCGATCGACCTCCGCTCTCCGAACGCGTGTTGCGGACAACGCGCACCACCGAAAACGAAACGAGCCCGCTCGCGGCGGCGCAGTATTTCCCGCCGACGGACGCCTTCACTTCAGCGGCTTTCGCCGGGCGAAAACCTCCGCCAAAACCATCCCACAATCGGGACGGTCCGATGCCATTTTCAGGGCAATTCGGCCCGTGTGCCCAGCCTTCACTTCTGTTTCTCCCTAATAACTATTAACTAATAACGTCCTCCATCCTTGGCACGAAGCGTGCAATTTGGAGGCGTGCTTTTGCCGTCCCATACCCTGGTTTTTCGCGTTCACACCGGCGTATTCCTGACGCTGTTCGTCGCCGTCGCCACGGTTGCCATCTTCCTCGCCCGCGTCGCGTTGCTCGCGGGCTGATTTCCCGATGCACGGCGCCGAGTTCAAATGGCTCGTCTCGCTTGCGAGTGCCACCGGCCGTTCGCGCGTCCGCCTCGCGCACCAGGGACTGCTGACGCTGGCCCTCGCGCTCGCGTTCCTTGCCGGCGTGCTGGCGTCACCGACGCCCGCGCTCACGCACGTCGCCGCCGCCGCCGCCCCGGCCGCGGTGAAGGTTGATGCCGACGCCGGCTCCGACTGGTCCCGCACCTTCGTGCGTTTCTGGATCCTCGTGCCCTTGCTGCTGCCCCACGACAATTGACGGTGCCGGCGGCGCTCTGCCCCGCCGCCGGTGCCACCACCCCGCCACGCCCACCCTGCCATGATCATCGAAACTTTCTTCCAGGACCTCCGCATCGGCCTCCGCGTGCTGATCAAGGAAAAGTCCTTCTGCGCCATCGCCATCTTCGTGCTGGCGCTCGGCATCTGCGCCGTCACGACCCAGTTCAGCGTCGTCAACGGGGTCATGCTCCGCGGCTTCTCCTTCCCGAACGCCGACCGCCTCGTGAGCGTCCAGCTGATCGACCCGACCTCGCAGAATTTCTTCGGCGTCAACAGCCAGGTCTTCTCGCAGGACTTCCTCGACATCCAGGCCGAGCAGCAGTCCCTCGAGCACCTCGGCGGCTACATCAACGGCTCGACGGTCAACATGACGATTGGCGCCGACGCGCAGCGCTTCACCGGCGCGTACGTCACCGACGGCTTCATGAAGGCGCTCGGCGTGGCACCGGTCATGGGCCGCGACTTCACGCCGGCCGACAACACCCCGGGCGCGCCGAAGGTGACCATCATCGGCTACGACCTCTGGCAGCGCAATTTCGGCGGCGCCGCCGACATCCTCGGCCGCAGCGTGCGACTGAACGGCAAGCCGGCGACCGTGATCGGCGTGATGGCGCCGGGCTTCGCGTTCCCGCAGAACGAGCAGCTCTGGATCCCCGTGTTCAACGAGTTCCCGCCGCAGGCGCGCAACAACCAGAACGCCGCCGGCAACGGCGTCCAGCTCCTCGCGTCGCTCAAGCGCGGCGTCTCGGTCGACCAGGCCCAGCTCGAGTTCTCGGCCTTCGCCAAGCGCTTCTCCGAGACCTACCCGGACACCAACAAGATCTTCAACCAGGCCCGCGTCGAGCCGCTGATCAAGGCCTTCACCCCGGCCGCGCTGAGCGGCCAGCTGCTCGTCATGCTCGGCTTCTGCGTCGGCGTGCTCCTGCTGGCCTGCGTCAACGTGATGAACATGCAGTTCGCCCGCGCCACCCTCCGCGCCAAGGAACTCGCCATCCGCTCCTCGCTCGGCGCCACGCGCGTGCGCCTCATCCGCCAGATGCTCACCGAGAGCCTGCTGGTCGCCACCCTCGGCGCCATCCTCGGCATCGGCCTGTCGTTCTGGACCGTCGACCTGCTCACCTCGACGGTGAAGAACCTCGCCAACCCGATCCCGGCCTACATCACCTTCGACATCGACGGCCGCGTGCTGGCGTTCACCGTCGCCTCCACCCTCCTCGCCGCCCTCGTCTCGGGCCTCATCCCGGCGTGGATCGCCTCGCGCACCAGCGCGGCGGAGGCGCTCAAGGACAGCGGCCGCGGCAACACCGGCCGCGCCGTCAACCTCATCACCCGCGGCCTCGTGGTGTTCCAGATCTTCGTCACGTGCATCCTCCTGATCGGCTCGCTGCTCCAGCTGCGCTCGATCCTCAACCAGCAGTCCCTCGACTACGGCTACGACACGACCGCCATCCTCGGCGGCCGCATGGGACTGATGGAGGGCGACTACCCGAACAACAATGCCCGCAAGCTCTTCTACGACCGGCTGCTCGTCCAGATGCGCGCGAACCCCGCGGTCGAGTCCGCCGCGCTCACCAACCGCTTCCGCATGGTTTTCTCCGGCAACACCCCGATCGAGATCGAGGGCCGCGAGTACAAGGAGGAGAAGGACCGCCCCAACACGAGCTTCGAGCAGATCTCCGACGGGTACTTCAGCGTCACCGGCCAGAAGCTCCTCGAGGGCCGCGATTTCAACGCCGACGACACCGACGCCAAGCTCCCCGTCGCGATCGTCAACGCCTACTTCGCCAAGAAGCACTTCGGCACGGAGAGCGCCGTTGGCCGCCGCTTCCGCATCAGCCTGAACAACGGCGCCGCGTTCACCCCGTGGCGCACCATCATCGGCGTCACCAGCGACGTCCGGATGATCGGGCCGTTCAACAACGCCAACGTCGACGCCGCGGGCTTCTACGTGCCGTTCTTCGCCACGCTCTTCAGCCCGACCGCGGCCAAGGAACCCTCCGCGCCGCAGTTCGCGACCATCGCGCTGCGCCCGCGCGGCGGCCAGCGCGGCGAGTCGCTCCTCGAGACGCTCCGCGCCGAGGTGCGCAAGGCCGACCCCAACCTGCCGCTGTATTTCGTCGCGACGCCCAAGGACAGCTTCGAGGTGTTCACCGGCGGCAATCGCGTCATCGCCACGATGTTCACGATCTTCGGCGCCGTCGCCACCGTGCTCGCCTCGGTCGGCCTCTACGGCGTCACGTCGTTCTCCGTCAACCAGCGCACGCAGGAGTTCGGCGTCCGCATGGCCCTCGGCGCGGACAACCGCAAGATCCTGGGCATGGTGCTGCAGCAGGGCTTCTGGCAGCTCGGCCTCGGGCTCGGCGTCGGCCTGCTCTGCTCGGGCGTGATCGCCGTCTTCTTCGGCAGCCAGCTCCAGAACTTCCTCATCGGCATCACCGCCCTCGACCCGCTCACCTACGTCGCGGTCGCCGCGGTCCTCGCGGTCGTCTCGCTCGTCGCGACCTTCATCCCCGCCCGCCGCGCCACCCGCGTCGACCCCATGATCGCCCTGCGCGCCGAATGACCATCCGGAAAATCTCAAACGCCAAACCGCCAAACGCCAACACGGTCACCCCCCGGCGCGAAGTTCCCGAAGCCACGGAGAAATCATAAGTCGTAAATCATAAATCGTAAATCGCTCCCCCCATGTTCTCCGACTTCCGCTTCGCCTTCCGCCAGCTCGCCAAGTCGCCGGGCTTCACGCTCATCGCGCTGCTGACCCTCGCGCTCGGGATCGGGCTGAACACCTCGATGTTCAGCCTGATGAACCTGCTGATCCTGAAGCCGCTGCCCTACCCGGCCGCGACCGAGCTCGTGCGGATCCACCGCACGAACCCGCAGACGCGGGAGGGCAACCACTCGGCGTCCGATTTTCTCGAGCTCCAGCGCGAGACCAGCGAGTTCGCGCAGCTCGGCGCGTTCCGCCAGTGGGGCTACACGCTCATGCCCGAGGGCCGCCCCGCCGCCAACCTCAACTCCCTGCGCGTCTCGGCCGGCTTCTTCCCGACCCTCGGCCTCAAGCCCGAGCTCGGCCGGTGGTTCACGCCGGACGAAGACCAGCCGGGCAACCACGTGGTCATCCTCAGCTACGACACGTGGCAGGCGCAGTTCGGCGGCGACCCCACGATCGTCGGCCGCTCCGTGCGCCTCGACGGCGAGGCCACCACGGTCGTCGGCATCATGCCGGCCAGCTTCAGCTCCGTGTTCCTGTGGGGCCCGTCCGACGCCGTCCGCCCGCTCGGCCTCACCACGGGCGAGAAGCAGGACCTCGGCGCGATGGAATACTCGCTCATCGCCCGCCGCCCGGCCGGGATGTCCCTCGACCAGTTCAACGGCCGCCTCGCCACCGTCGCGCAGCGCCTGGCCGAAATCCGGCCCAAGGACCGCAGCCAGGACGGCCTGCGCGCCGTCACGCTGGAATCGCGCTCCCGCAACCTCGGCACCGTCGCCGTCTCGTGGCTGATGGTCGGGCTCGCCGGCGCCGTGCTCGCCATCGCCTGCGCCAACCTCGCCAACCTCCAGCTCGCGCGCGCCGTCGCCCGCGCCCACGAATTCGCCCTCCGCGCCGCCCTCGGCGCCTCGCGGGCGCGCCTGCTGCGGCCGATCCTCGGCGAATGCCTGCTCCACGCCCTCGGCGGCGGCACGCTCGGCATCCTCGTCGCGGTCTGGACCAACGACTGGCTGTCGAGCCGGCTCTCCGCCAACGGCGTCTTCCGCCTCACGCTCGAGCTCGACTGGCGCGTGCTGGGCTTCGCCTTCGCCGTCTCGACCGTCACCGGCTTCGCCTTCGGCCTCGTCCCCGCCTGGCTGCTCTCCCGCATCCGCGTCAACGACTCCCTCAAGAGCGGCGGCCGCGGCAACACCGGCGACAAGGCCCAGCACCGCCTCCAGCACAGCCTGATCATCTCGCAGTTCGGCAACGCCCTCGTGCTGCTCGTCGGCGCCGTCGGCTTCATCCGCGGCATCGACCGGATCCTCGTGCTCGACCCGGGCTGGCAGCAGCGCGAGATCGTCCAGGCGGTCCTCAATCTCCCGCCCGCCACCTACTCGACGCCGGCCAAGACCTACTCCTTCTACACGCGACTCCAGGAACGCCTCGCCGCGCTGCCGGGCGCGGAGGGCGCGACCGTCGGCTGGACGCTCCCGGTCTTCCAGTTCATCACCACCCGCACGCTGGTCGTCGAGGGCCAGCCGGCGCCCGCCGCCGGACACGAGCCCGTGGCCTACCTCAACGGCGTGGCCCCGTCCTACCTGCCGACCCTCGGCATCGCGCTCCAGTCGGGCCGCAACTTCACCGAGGCGGACAACGCAACCGCCGTCCGCGTCGCCCTCATCAACGCCTCGATGGCGCGCACCCTCTTCCCGGGCCAGGATCCGATCGGCCACCGCCTCGGCGGCACGGATCCGAAGAACCCGAACTGGCTGGAGATCGTCGGCGTCGTGCCGGACATCGGCATGGCCGTCGGCGCGGTGCCGAAGTCGACCCCGTTCCAGGTCCTGGTCCCGCTCGCGCAGGAGACCTGGAACTACGCCACCGTCGCCGTCCGCTC
>CAYMSE010000351.1:0-5231 GCA_964392935.1 uncultured Oleiharenicola sp. | reverse complement strand
TTCTCGGGGTGTGGGGCGTGGCGGACTGCGAGGTTCAGGGGCTGGCCGAGCGTTTCTGCGCGGGTGGCGGGCGCCTGGGGGGCGCTCAGGCGAGCGGCAGCTGGATCGCGAAGGTCGTGCCCTGGCGGGACGTCGTGAAATCGATCGAGCCGCGGTGGGCCTCGACGATCGACTTGGCGATGGCCAGGCCGAGGCCGGTGCCGCGCGCCTTGCCGTGGGTGACGAAGGGCTGGAAAAGGCTCGCGCGGATCTCGCGCGGGATGCCGGGGCCGTTGTCCGCCACGGTGATCACGCCGAACCGGCCCTCGCGGCGGGCTGACACCGTCACGGTCGCCCCGAGGCGGGAAGCCAGCACCTCGCGGGCGTTGGTGATCAGGTTCTGCAGGGCGCGCTGGAGGCGGTCGGGGTCGAGGGGCAGCGTGAGCTTCGTCGGCTTGATGCGCAGGCGGATGCCCGCGCGCGCCAGGATCTCGAGGTTGTTTTCCTGCAGCTGCACCAGCGTCTCCTGCAGCGGCACGACCTTGGTGCGCAGGCGGGTCTCGCCGCGCGCGAAGTCGAGCACCTCCTCGACCATGCCGCCGAGCCGGTCCACCTGGCGGAGAATCATGGCGCACAGCTGCTGGGTCTCGGGGGCGGGTGCGCGCTTGGCGAGGAGCTCGGTGGCGAGCTTGATGGTGGAAAACGGACCGCGGAAGTCGTGCACCATCGAGTTGGCCATCTCGCCGACCAGCGTGAGCTTCTCCTTGCGGACCACCTCGCTGACGTAGCGCTCGTTGGTGGCCCGGAGGTTCTCGCTCACCTGGCTGAAGAGCCGCAGCACGGTGTGCCAGGACGATGCGGCGAGGGCCTGGAGGAGCGGCTTCTGCGGCAGGCGGCCGAGCATCACCGGGCCGTCCGCGACCGCTGCGGTGCTGCGCACGGAGCCGTCGAGCACGCCGAGTTCGCCGAAGTATTCGTCGGGTCCCTTGAACGCGATGGTCTGCGACGGACCGCCGGGGGACTTCTTCGTCAGCACGACGCGGCCGGTGATGACGAGGTAGACGCAGTCTGACTTGCTGCCCTCGGCGAAGATGACCGCGCGATGGGGGAAGCGCACGAGCCGGATCTGCCGGGCGAGCCGCGCGCCGAGCGCGGCGGGGAAATGGCAGATGAACGGATGACGGCTGATCTCGGGGCGCACGGACAAGGGATGCCGTCCCGGCGCCGCCGGCGCAAGTCGCTAGAGCTGGATCGGCAGGCCGACTTCGATGATCTGCATCGGCGGCAGCCGGTAGTAGTCGCGCACCGGCCGGGCATTGCGGCTCAGCACGGCGTAGAGTCGCTTCTGCCACTGCCACATGCGGGTGTCGCCGCCGGTGATGATCATCTCGCGGTTGAAGTAGTAGGTGGTCTCGTTGAGCTTCACGGGCACGCCGGCCTGGCCGACGCGCTCCATCAGGGCGGTGACGTCGGGCGACTCCATGTAGCCGTAGCGGGCGATCACGCGCCAGACGCCGTCGCCGTGGCCGATCTCGCGGATTTCGACGCGGTCCTCCTCGGCGACGGCCGGGACCTCCTCGGTGACGACGCTGAGGAGCACGACGGTCTCGTGGAGCACCTTGTTGGCCTTCACGTGGTGCAGGAGCACGAGGGGCGTGCCCGTCGGGACGCCCGCCATGAACACGGCGGTGCCGCGGACCCGGACGATGCGGTCGGAGCGGGCGACGGCGACGAGTTCGTTTTCCGTGATCTCGTTGGCGTAGATGCGGCGGAAGATCTCATCCTTGCCCAGTTTCCACGTGTGCATGATGGCGATGACGCCGGCGGCGACGAAGACCGGGAACCAGCCGCCGTCGCGGAATTTGTGGAGGTTGGAGTAGAACAGCGGGAGGTCGATGGCCAGGAACAGCGCGCAGAGCGCGACGGCGGCCGGCAGCGACCAGCGCCAGCGGTTGCGCAGCACGGCGAAGAACGCCAGCGAGGTGACGACCATCGTGCCCGTGACCGCGATGCCGTAGGCGGCGGCGAGGCGGTCGGACGAACCGAAGAACAGCACGACGTAGATGGAGCCGATCGCGAGCATGAGGTTCACGATGGGCAGGTAGATCTGGCCGGACTGGTCGGGGTTCGTGTACCGGATCATCAGGCGCGGGAAGAAGCCGAGCTGGATCGCCTGCCGCGTCAGCGAATAGGTGCCGGTGATCATCGCCTGGCTGGCGATGACGGCGGCGATGATGGACAGGAAGGTGAGCCCGAGGCGCGGCAGCCCCTCCGGCACGAGCGAGAAGAAGGTGTGGCCGACGTCGCCCGGATTGGCGATGACGCGCGCGCCCTGGCCGAAGTAGTTCAGGATGAGGGCGGGGTAGGCGCAGAAGTACCACGCGCGGGAGATGTGCTTGCGGCCGAAATGGCCCATGTCGGCGTAGAGCGCCTCGGCGCCGGTGATGGCCAGCACCACGGAGCCGAGCAGCGCCGAGGCCTGGGCCGGATGGTGGGCGAGGAGGCTGAGGCCCACCAGTGGATTGAGCGCGGCGACCACCTCCGGCGCGCGCGCGATATGCCACGCGCCGAGCGCGGCGAGCACCAAGAACCAGACGAGCATCACGGGCCCGAAGATGCTGCCGATGCGGCGCGTGCCCTTGTACTGGACCATGAACAGCACGGCGAGGATCAGGGCGGAAATGATCGGCACGTTGTTGGCGAACGTCGGGTCGAAGGTGTTCAGGCCCTCGACTGCGCCCATGACCGAGATCGCCGGGGTGATGATGCCGTCGCCGTAGAGCAGGGCGGCGCCGAACAGGATGACGATCGTCAGCACGCCCATGCGCGCGCGGGCGCGCTCGCCGTGGCTGAGGGCGAGCAAGGCGAAGATGCCGCCTTCACCGCGATTGTCCGCGCGGGTGACGAAGATCAGGTACTTGCCCACGACCACGAGCGTGATGGCCCAGAACACCAGCGAGAGCGCGCCGAGCACGCCTGTGGCCCGTTCCACCGGCGGCAAGTAGTTCAGGCACTCGCGCAGCGCATAGAGCGGGCTCGTGCCGATGTCCCCAAACACGACTCCGAGCGCCCCGAGGGTCAGGGCGGCCTTGGCCGCCGGTCCGGTTGCTGGGGCGGGAGTCGTCATGGGAAGGGTGGATTGTCCGCCGGAACCCCCGCACTCCAAGCAGTTTTCCGAAACCGGGCAAAAGTAGCTTGACGGCTGATGGTAAAATCCGGCCAGATCCGTGAAAACATTTGCGGCTCAAGGGTTTTCCGACAGCGTCGCCGCATGCCCATTGTCTGGAAAGAATCGAAGAAGTTCGGCGACATCCTCTACCACAAGGCCGGCGGCATCGCCCGCATCACCATCAACCGCCCCGAGAAGCGGAACGCGTTCCGTCCGCAAACGGTCGTGGAAATGCACGAAGCGCTCCTCGACGCGCGCGAGGACCAGAAGATCGGCGTGGTCCTGCTGACCGGCGCGGGGCCGGCGAAGGACGGCAAATACGCCTTCTGCGCCGGCGGCGACCAGTCGGTCCGCGGCCATGGCGGCTACATCGACGACGCCGGCGTGCCCCGGCTCAACATCCTCGACGTCCAGAAGCTCATCCGTTCGATGCCCAAGGTCGTGATCGCGCTCGTCGCCGGCTACGCCATTGGCGGCGGCCACGTGCTCCATGTGATCTGCGACCTCACGATCGCCGCGGACAACGCGATCTTCGGCCAGGTGGGCCCCAAGATGGGCAGCTTCGACGGCGGCTACGGCTCGAGTTACCTCGCCCGGCTGGTGGGACAGAAGAAAGCCCGCGAGATCTGGTTCCTGTGCCGGCAATACAACGCGTCGGAGGCCCTCACCATGGGACTCGTCAACAAGGTCGTGCCCGTTGCCGAGCTGGAAAACGAGGGTGTCGCCTGGGCCCGGGACATCCTCGAGCGCAGCCCGCTCGCGATCCGCTGCCTGAAGTCGGCGTTCAACGCGGAACTCGACGGCCTGACCGGCGTGCAGGAACTGAGCGGCAACGCCACGATGCTTTACTACATGACCGAGGAAGCGAAGGAGTTCAGCACGGCCCAGCGCGAAAAGCGCAAGCCGAAGGCGGACAAGTTTCCTTGGCTGCCGTAGGTCTTCGCGGGGAATTGCGCGATACCCGGGGCCGCGCTACGGGCCCCCGGAACGCAACCGCTCGAGCCACCTCCGGGCCTGGGCATGGTTCGGGTTGAGGCGCACGGCCGCCTCGAACTCGGCCATCGCTTCGGCGGTCCGTCCCGGCATGCTGGCGAGGGCGCCGCCGAGGTTGTAGTGGGCACTCGCCGATCCCGGATCGAGGCGCACGACCGCGGCAAAGTGGCCGACGGCCTCTTCCATCCGGCCGGGGATACCGGTGAGGACGATCGCGAGGTTGGTGTGCGCCTCGGGCAGGCTGGGGTCGAGGCGGAGGGCGGTCTCGTATGCGGCGACCGACTCGGCCTCCCGGCCGGCCGTGGCCGACAGCGCCCGGCCAAGGAGGTAGTGGGCGGGCGCGGAGCCGCGAGCGAGGCGCACCGCGGCTTCGCAATGCGCGAGCGCGTCGTTCCGACGATCGGGGAAGTTCAGGAGGAGGGCCGCGAGGTTGATGTGCGCTTCGGGGAAGTTCGGATTGATCGCCAGCGCGCGTTCATACTCCGCGACCGCGTCGCGCTGCCGGCCCGGCGTCATGGCGAGGACACTGCCGAATTGCAGGCGCAGTTCCTCATTCCCGGGGTTGGCGTGCACGGCGTCTTCCAGCAGCATCAACGCTTCCGTCCTTCCTGCGGGTGATTGCGCGAGGATCATCGCGAGGTTGCCTTGAGCCATCCAGGCGGTGGGGTTGCGCGCCAGCGTCGAGCGGTAGAGCGTTTCGTTGTTGCGGAAGTCGTCGCAGCGGCGCCAGGTCAGCGCGCCCAGGAGGAGGCAGGTTGCGACGGCCAGGGGTGGTCCGGCCGGGCGGAATCGGCTCAAGGTCACGGCGGCGAGCGCCAGGGGCGCCAGGTCAGCCAGATATTGCCAGTGGTCCCAGACCCGGGAGAAGTGCGCGCCATAGAGGTTCACGAACCCGAGCACGGGAAAGAGCGTGCCGGCAAAGAGGAGGAGAACCGCGAGCGGGGTGCGGTCGGACCGGCGGTGCCTCCAGGACCACGCGAGCGCGGCCGCGATCGCCAGGGGAAACAGCCACTGCCACCAGACCGCACCGTCGATCGTCCAGCGGGGATAGATGAAGTTGAGGCTGAAGGGCCAGGCGAGACTGCCGAGG
>CAYMSE010000350.1:0-9775 GCA_964392935.1 uncultured Oleiharenicola sp. | reverse complement strand
AGCGCCGCGGCGAACTCCGCGACCTGGCGCTCGGGCGCCGGATGGGCGATCTCGCGCAGGCGCTGGCGCAGCAGGCGGCGGATGCCGAACCGGATCAACCAGTCGGGCAGGAGGTCCCGTTCGAGGCAGCGCGTGATCATGGCGATTTGGGCGGGAGCGGGAAGAAGGCACTCGTGCGGGCCTGGTAGCGGCGGTAGGCGTCGCCTTTCGAACGCAGCGCCTGCTCCTCCGTCAGCGGGATGCCGGTCACCTCGAGCAGGAGGAACAGGATGCTGGCCGGGCTGATCGCCGCGAGCCACCCGTGCGGCGAGCCGAGCGCGAAGAGGAAATACGCGACCCACACGAGCCACTCGAAGAAATAGTTCGGATGCCGGCTGTAGCGCCACAATCCGGAATCGCACGCTGCGCCGCGGTTCGCCGGGTTGCGCTTGAACGCCGCGAGCTGGGCGTCGGCCACCGCCTCGCCAGCGAGCGCAACCACCCAGAGCGCCACGCCGGCCAGCTCCCAGCCGCTGAAGCGGTCGGCGCCGTTGCGCACGGGCAGCAGGAAGGGAATCCCGAGCAGCACGACCGAACCCGCCTGCAGGTGGAAGAAGCCGAACATCTTCGCGGCGAAATGGCCGGCCCAGTCGCGGCGCAGCTGTTGGTAGCGTCCGTCCTCGACCGGGTGATGGCCCGCGACCCGCCGGAGCAGGTGGGTGCCGAGGCGCGCGCTCCAGGCGAGAACGAGCGCGGCGACGACCAGCCGGCGCGGCCACCAGCCGGGGCCGGCCCAGGCATAGAAGGCGGCGAGCGCGGCGAAGGCGTAGGCCCACGCCACGTCGACGAAGCCGTAGTTGTCCACGTGCCGGCAGACGAAGTACAGGCCGGCGAAGAGGACGCAGAGTCCGCCCAGGGCCAGGGTTGCGAGCAGGGGAGCCGACATGATCCGGACTACGGCTGGGCGGCGCGTTTGGACGCGAGGCGATGCAGGGCGGGGCGCGAAAGGCGGTAGACGATCCACACGAGCGCGGGGGTGGTCACCGCCCAGGCGGTGAACGCATGGATCCCGGCCCAGCCGAAACGCGCGAGGAAGTCCGCCAGGCTCCGTTCCCGAAAGGCGGCGAGCATTTCGCCGACCGTGAAGCGCTCGCCCCGGGCGCCCCAGAGCCATTCGCCAAGCCGCACATACCCGAGGATCAGCGCGAGCTGCACCGGACCGAGCACCTGGTTCCACGTCTGCAGCAGCGGTTGGTTCAGCCGGAGCCACCAGCCCGCGCCGAGGTTGAGCAACGAGGTGAAGCCGAGGAAGGGGAACAGCGAGCAGGCCGTGCCCACGCCGAGCGTGAGGGCCAGGCGGTCCGGCGTGAGGCCCTGGGCCAGCAGCGCGAGCAGCGGGGCCCGGATGCGCCGCCGCCAGAACGAACCCGCGCGGCCCGGCGTGCTCACGCGAGGCCGTAGACCGCGACCGCGATCGCCGCGAGGATCGCCGGCAGCGGCAGCCGGCCGGGATTTCGTCGGGTAAAGACTTCGGTGAGGCTGGTGGTGGCGGGCACGGCGAACAGTTCCGCGAGCATGTACGCGGACATCGCCAGGTTGCCGAGCAGGATGATGGCCGCAAACCAAAGGACCCGCGCCGCGGGCGATTGCTCCTTCCACGCCACCCACACGAAGAACGTGAGGAACGCCCAGTAGGCGTCGAACAGCGTCGCGACCACCCACGGGTCGCGAAACGTCGCGCTGCGGGCGAACTCACCGAGGGGCTGGTGCAGGCCGGCCCAGCTGGTGACCCCGAGCATGGAACCGATGATGACGACGAACAGCAGGCGGAGGAACCAGATCATGGTCAGAGCGCGAGATTGTTGGCGCGCGTGTGCACGGCGTGGACGACGGAGATGTGGCGCAGGGCGAAGGCCGCCTCGCAGTAGCACAGGTAGTAGTGCCATTTCCGGATGAAGCGGTCGTCGAAGCCGAGGGCGCGCACTTCCGCCCCGCGGCCGTGAAACGCCTCGCGCCAGAGCCGCAGCGTGCGCGCGTAGTCGGGGCCGAAGTCCTCGAACGCGTGCAGCACGAAGCCGCCGTGGCGGCTGAGTTGATCGTTCACGCGGTTGGCGGAGAGCAGCAGCGAACCCGGGAAGATGTGTTTTTGGATGAAATCGACGCCGCGCCGCAGGGCGTCGTAGCGGTGGTCCGGCACGGTGATGTACTGCAGCGCGAGCACGCCCGCGGGCTGCAGCAGCCGGTCGCAGGCGCGCGCGAAATCCGGCAGGTAGCGGTGGCCGACGGCTTCCAGCATCTCGATCGACGCGATCTTGTCGAAGCGACCGGTGATCTCCCGGTAATCCTGCAGGCGGACGGCGACGCGGTCGGCGAGGCCGGCGGCGGCAATCCGCCGGACCGCGAGGTCGTGCTGCTGGCGCGAGAGCGTGACCGTGGTCACCCGGCAGCCGTAGCGCTGGGCGGCGTGGAGGCTCCAGCCGCCCCAGCCGGTCCCGATCTCCAGCACCTGGTCGTCGGGCCGCAGGCGCAAATGGCGGCAAAGGGCGTCGTTCTTGGCGACCTGGGCCTCGGCCAGGGTGGCGTCGGCGCGCTCCCACTTGGCCGCCGAGTACATCATCGTTTCGTCAAGCCACAGCGCGAAGAAGTCGTTCGAGAGGTCGTAGTGCTCGGCGATGTTGCGGCGGGCGGTGGCACGGTCGTTGGGTCGCAGGAGGTGGCGGAGACGATCCGTGAAGCGCAGGAGGTTCACCGCGGCGGCGCCGGCCTGGGAACCGGAGAGCGTCGGCGAGTGCTCGTGGATGAGCACGAACCAGCCGATGACGGCGGTGAGGTCGGGCGTCGTCCAGTCGCCGTCGATGAAGGACTCGGCGAAACCGATGTCGCCGCGCAGCAGACATTTTTGAAAAAAGCCCTCCCGGTGCACGCGCAGCACCGCGGAATTCATCACGCCGGGGGCGACGAGGACGCTGTCCTGCGCGCGGCCGAAGTGGCGGACGGTTCCGCCGGGCAGCTCGAGGCGGAGACAACCCTCCGGCATGCGGGCGAAGGCGGCGAGGATCGCGCGCTCGGCGAGCGAGACGGCGCGGGTGGCAGGCGCGGCGGCGGCGGAGGCGGCGGCGGGGGAGCTCATGCTTTCGGTGGAGCGGGCAGGGGTGGCGGGGTGAGCACAGCGGTCGGCGGGGCGGTGAGCGACGCGTGGGGCCGATAGAGGTCGCGCTGGTCGCCCGGGCGCGCCGCCTTGGCGAACCACGGAACGCGTTTCCACCACAGCCGGAATGCGTGACAGTGGATCAGCGCGATGACGCGCTACGTCATCAGCGGGTGTTTCAGCGTGAACCAGGCGAGCGCGGCGTCGGTGAGCGGACGACGCGCCCCGTGCAAGGTGCTGGTGAGCGTGCGTGCGCCGCCCGCGTAGTCGTCGATCTGGATCGCGAGGCGTTCGCCGGGCGTGTGCAGGGAAAAGTCGAAGGCGACGTCCACGTCGCTGAACGGCGAGACGTAGAAGTGCTTGGGCGTGCGTTTTTCGAACACGACCCCGGCCGCCGCGCCGCGTCCGTCCCGGCGGCAGGCCGGACCCAGGACGAACGGCTTCATCTCGCGGAAGGTGTTGGTCACCTCGACGAGGGCGGCGACCGGCTCGCCGGTGCGGTCGTAGCAGAAGTAGAACGACACGGGGTTGAACAGGTAGCCGAACACCCGCGGCAGCGTGACCAGCAGCACGCGGCCGCCCGCAAGGTCGATCCCGTGCCGCGCCAGGTGCGCCACGACGCGCCCCTTCAGGCCCGGAGGTTTGTCATATAATGGATGACAAACCTCCGCGGGATCAGTCGGATGACGCGGGGCCTCGTGGGTGGGGAGGAAGTCGGCGTCGCGGAAGGAATACAGGTTGGCGCGGTTGCGGGAGAAGAGCCGGAGCGAGCGGTGCAGCGAGTCGAGTTCGTCGAGGTCGAAGCCGAACAGGAACAGGCGGTAGGCGAACCGATGGGCTTTGGGCGCCAGGCGGGCGTGCACGACGCGGCACTCGTACAGGCAGGAATTCACGACGCTAAGTTACGAGCGAAGCACCCGCAGGGATGCAGCGGCGGGCGGCGGGGAAGCGGTCCATGGATCGCGCCCGAGGAGCTGACGGGCGACGTTGACGGCTGAGAGCAATCCGTCCTCGTGGAAGCCGTAGCGGGTCCAGGCGCCGCAGTAGTAGGTCTCGGTCGTGCCGGCGGCGCGGGCGTTCAGGGCAGGGATCTCCGCCTGGGCGCGGACCGCCCCTAGCGTGAAGAGCGGATGCTCGTAGGCGATCGTGCGCAGCACCCGCCGCGGATCGATGCGGTCGGTGCCGTTGATCGAGACGAAGTAGTGCTCGCGGTCCGACACGCCCTGCAGCCGGTTCATCCAATAGTTCGTGGCGGGGGCGCTCCGTCCGGTGGCATCGCGGGCGAGGGAGTAGTTCCAGGCCGACCACGCCCGCTTGGTGCGCGGCATGACGGACGCGTCCGTGTGGAGCGTCGCGGTGTTGGGTTGGTACTGGAATTCGCGCAGCAGGCGCGATTCATCCGGCGTCGGATCCGCCAGCAGCGCGAGCGACGCGTGGCCGTGCGTGGCGAGGATGTGGCGGTCGATGCGCTGGGTGTTGCCGGTGGCGGTCGTGCCGAAGACGTTGCCGGCGGCGCGGCTGACCCGCACCACGCGCGCGTGGTGGCGGATGCGGTCGCGCCAAGGGAGCGTCAGGCGCTGGACGTATTGGCGCGCCCCGCCGTCGACGGTCCACCACTGGTGCTGCGTGCGCAGGCCGAGGAAGCCGTGGTTGTGGAAGAAACGCAGCAGCGTGCGCGCCGGAAACTGCAGCATCTTCTCCGGTGGCGTGGACCAGACGGCGCTGCTCATCGGCAGGAGGTAGAGGTCGAGGAACGCGGCGCCGTAGCCCCGGGCCCGGACGTAGTCGGCCAGGGATTGCGCAGCGATGGCGGGATCCCCGAGTGCCGCCACCGCCTCGCGATTGAAGCGGTCGATGGCGAGGAGCATCCGGTAGAAGGAGGGCCGGAGAAGATTGCGCCGCTGCGCGAAGAGGTGGTTGAGCGACGAACCGCAGAACTCGAGGCCCGTGTCCTCGTGGCGCACGCTGAAGGACATGTCCGTCTTCTTCACCGGCACCTGCAACTGTCGGAACAGGCGCGTGAGGTTCGGGTAGGTCTCGTGGTTGAAGACCATGAACCCGGTGTCGATCGGCAGCGGGCGTCCGGTGCCCGCCTCGGGCACGGTGACGGTGTTGGTGTGGCCGCCGGTGTAGTCGTGCTGCTCAAACAGCGTGACGTCGTGGTCGCGGTGGAGGAAGTGGGCGCAGCCGAGTCCGGAGATGCCCGTGCCGATGATGGCGAGGGTGGGCATCGTCTGGGTGCGCGGGTGGAGCCGGGGAGGACGCGTGGTCTGCATGCAGCGCCCGTGCTACGGGTGGCCTGCGCGGATGGATTCAACAAAAAGCCCCGCGGCCGGCGGCACGCGGGGCGGGAAGCGGGACAGCGCCGGCTCAGCCCGGCGGGCGGGACTGGCCCGGGTGCTCGGCCTGCTCGGCGACGGTCCGGTGGATCGCGGGGCCGTCCTTCTTCTTCAACTGCGCGGCGGCTTCGGGCGTGTTGACCGTGGCGATGGCGATGGCGGCGGCGGTGGGCACGACCTTCCGCAGCGTGTTGATCTCGTGCTGCACCGAGGAAACGGTGAAGCGCCGCACCGTGTCGTGGTGGGCGTTCTGCGCGGCCTCCGCATAGATGGACTCCGGCACGGGCTTGAGGCCCCAGATGAAGCCGGTCCACGAGAGCAGCTTCAGGCCGTAATAGGTGAGGTCGATTTCCCACCAGTAGAATCCGTTCCGGGTCGACGACTGGTAGCGGTGGTGGTTGTTGTGCCAGCCTTCGCCGAGGCAGATGATCGCCAGGATGAAACTGTTCCGGGAATCGTCCGTCGTGTTGAACCGGCGCTTGCCCCACAGGTGCGTGAACGAATTGATCGAGGCCGTGCCGTGGAAGAGGGCGGTGGTGCTGATGAAGAAACCCCAGACGAGCAGCTGCGCGCCGCTCGTGTGCAGGCCCGGCGCCGCGGTCTCGAGGAAGCGGCCGAGGGCGAACAAGCCGGTGGCGAACAGCACCGGCACGACGACGTCAAACCGGTTCAGCCAGACGAGCTCGGGGTACTTCGCGAGGTCCTTCACCTTCGAGTAGTCGGTCGGGAAGTTGCGCTTGCTGGTGATCCAGCCGATGTGCGACCACCAGAATCCGTGCACGTGCGGCGAGTGCGCGTCCTCCTCCTCGTCGGAGTGCTGGTGATGGTGGCGATGGTGGTAGGCCCACCAGAGCGGACCGCGCTGCACGGTCGTGCCCGTCCAGAGCGCCAGCAGGAACTGGCCGAAACGCGAGGTGCTGTAGGTCTTGTGGGAGAAGTAGCGGTGAAAGATGCCCGTGACCGCGAACATGCGGACGACGTACAGGCCGAAAGCGAGCCAGACCGCGAACCAGCTCCAGCCCGCCCAAATGACCCCGAGGCAGCCGAGGTGCAGCACGATGAACGGAATGCAGCGGACGAAATTAACGCCGTCCGGCTGGGCGCGGATGACCTCGGGCGGTTCGAGGGAATAGTCGGAATCGACCCATTGGACGAGGGAACTGAGGAAATGACGCATCGAGTGAGGAGGTGACCGCGTCGCGCAGAGGCGGACGCGGGGTGGGACAAGACAGTTGGAACTCCCCCGGCGCAAGCCGAGTTTGCCAAAGCACGGCGATTTGGAAACGCCGCTGGCGGAAGTAACTCACCGTCAAGCGGCGAGGCGGTCCTGCTTGGGCTCGCCGTCACCACCGCGGCGTTTCCCCGGGCGCAGCGGAGGGTCCGCTGGCGGCGGCACGGGCGAACCCGAAGGGTCCGCCTCGGTCGCGACGAGGAGGGAAATCAAGGAGAGGACGATGAGTACGGGAAGCATGGCTTGGTGCCGACAACCCCGGTCAGAGCCGGGGATCGGCGGAATTGTTCCGGTGAAGGAACCGACGCCCGCGTGGTCAGCACGATACGTCAGGGCGGAAGAGATGCATATTTCCCGCCGACTCAAGACACGCGGCGGCGAAAGCGGGCTTAGCAATCCGTCACGGCCGCAGGATTAGAAAGTCTTTCTCCCTCTAATACCCTTGGATATCTCCCCGCGGCGCGAAGCTCGCACACACAAGTCGCTCGAAATTTGACACGGCGTTTACAGCGTCCTCGTCCCCGCAGACACCGCTCGTGCGGCTCCGCATGTCGTGCAAGGACGCCGCGGCGTGGTGCAGCGCGCCGACGATCAGGCTGAAGGTCCACACGAAGTCCGCAGGGCGCACCGCCGGCTGGTGCCGCCGGAAGGCCTGGCCCAGACGCGTGAGTGATGGTTGAAGTTCTGCCGCGATGAGCGCGGCGTGCAGCGGATGAGGATCCAGCAGGAGTCGACCGACGAGCCGCCGACTCGCCGCGGAAAAGCCGGTCATGGCGGCCGTGGGTTGGAGGAGGGGAGCCGCCAGAATGCGGGCAAGCGTGGGAAGGGGCACGGGCGCGGCACCGGCCAGCGTCTCGGCTTCGACGAGGAACTCCATTCGCGCGGCGTGCAGCTGCCGAAGACGCTGCGTGATCAACCGGGCGTAGAGCGTTTCCTTGTCGGTGTGGTGGTAATTCAAGGCCGCTACGTTCACACCGGCGCTTTTCGTGATCTGACGAAGCGAGACTCCGTCGATCCCGTGCGCAGCGAAAAGCAGTTCGGCTGCTTGGAGAATCCTCGCGGAAGTATCCGATGTTTCCGGCATCAAGTTATACATTTGTTTAAAACTAATGATTAATTCAAGGCGCGATGTCGTGGAAGTGCCCGCTAGAATTGCCTTTCCGCGGTCACTGACATGAGACAATTTGTGCAATCATGGATGCGTCAGACGCCCCAGCGCCCGTGGATCCGGGCCTTGTTTACTCGCGCTTCGAGAGCGAACTCCAGGTGCGTCCGGACGACATCGACATGTATCAGCACGTCCACAGCAGCCGCTACATGGACTATGTGCTCGCCGCGCGCTTCGACCAGATGGAGCGGTGTTACGGCATGCCGATGGCGGAGTTCCAGAGGCTGGGGTACGGCTGGGTCATTGCCGCCACCCAGATGAATTTCCGGCGTCCACTGATGCTGGGAGACTGGATGGTGGTGCGTTGCTGGATCGAGAAATTCACCCTGATCGGCCTGCGCCTGCAGTTCGAGATCGACCGGCGTGGCGACCGGAAGCGGGCCTGCGACGGATGGTTCGACTACGTGATGGTCTCGGTGGAAACCGGCCGGCCGGCGCGAATCCCCGAGACGGTCCGCCAGAAGTACTCCATCTGAAGCAGCGACTTTCGCGCGTGGGTGGCGGTGGGCGGAAATTATTCCCTTGCGTTGCCGGACCAGCTGAGCGTCCTTGCAGGCCTCGTTAGAGATAGCGTTGAGGACAGGATCTGGTGAGTCGTTGGCTGAGCGTTTGGCTTAAGTGATGATTTCGAAACCCAAGTTGGGAACGGACTGGCTGAAGGCGAAGGATCTACGAAACATCATATGAGCAATTCCAAACTCTACGTTGGAAATCTGTCGTTCAAGACCACCGATGAAGAACTGCGCGCCCACTTCGGCCAGTTCGGCACCGTTACCGATACCTATGTCGCCATGGACAAGATGACCGGCCGCCCGCGCGGCTTCGCGTTCGTCACCATGGGCACCCCCGAGGAGGCCAAGCTGGCCATCGAGAAGACCAATGGCGTTGATTTCGGCGGCCGTGCGCTGCAGGTCAACGAGGCGCGTCCGAAGGAAGAGCGTCCGGCCGGCGGCTTCGGCGGCGGCGGTCGCGGTGGCTTCGGCGGCGAGCGCCGCGGTGGCTTCGGCGGCGGCGGCCGCGGTGGTTACGGTGGCGGCGGTCGCGACCGTTACTAATCACGCTTCGCTCTTCGAGCGATTCTCCGGGCGGAACCTTCGCGGTTCCGCCTTTTTCTTTGCCCCGCGCCGGCCGGCGGCATCATCACGGGGCGATGTCCGAGAACCTTGGCGCGATCCAGCGCCACCTCGCCCGCCTCCGTCGCTGCCACCTCTGCCCGCGCATGCACCGTCCCGCCGTCGTCGGCCGGCCGGTGGCCTCGCGGATCCTGCTCGTGGGCCAGGCCCCGGGCGACAAGGAACCGGTGCTGGGTCGTCCGTTCGCCTGGACCGCGGGCCGGACCCTCTTCAAATGGTTCCACGAGGCGCTGGGCTGGACCGAGGACGAGACGCGCGACCGCATCTACTACGCCGCGGTGTGCCGCTGTTTTCCGGGCACGAAGCCGGCGGGCGGGGACCGCGTGCCGGACGACGATGAGATCGCCCGCTGCTCCCGCTGGCTGGCCGCCGAGGTGAACCTGCTCCGGCCGCGACTCGTCCTGCCGGTGGGGAAACTCGCCATCACGCGTTTCCTGCCGCCGGCGCCGCTGCAGGACCTGGTTGGGCGGCAGCTCGCGATCACGCACGAAGGACACGCGATGGACTGCATTCCGCTGCCGCATCCCTCCGGCGCCTCGCCGTGGCACCGCATGGAGCCCGGCCGGACGCTGCTGCGCGAGGCGCTCGCGCGCCTCGCGGCCCACCCGGCCGCAAGCCCGGTGAAATGAGATTGCGTCGCCGGTTTCGGGGCACTCCTTTGCGCGCATGATTTTCTGCCGCCGGGCCGTCCTCCTCACCCTCGTCCTGCTCGGACTCGCCAGCGCTGCCGCACGCAACCGGGTCCGCCACACCACGCCCGTCGAGGGCGTCTACGCC
>CAYMSE010000349.1:0-6514 GCA_964392935.1 uncultured Oleiharenicola sp. | reverse complement strand
CACCGGCTTGCCGGCCAGCGGGGCGAGGATCTTGTCTGGCACCGTGACCGCCATGCGACGGCTGATTCCAGCGGCGAGGAGGATGGCGGCGGTGCGGGACTTGGGAAACGGTGGCGGGTGAGGAACTACGCTCCCGCCAGTTCAGCGAGGATTGTGCGCGCGGCAAGCGCGGGATCGGCGGCCTTCAGGATCGGGCGGCCGACCACGATGAAACTGGAACCGGCGCGGGCGGCCTCGGCGGGGGACATCACGCGCTTCTGGTCGTCGCCCCCGGCTTCGCCGGCGGGGCGAATGCCCGGTGTGACGAGCTGGGTGGCGGCCGGCAGGGTGCGGCGGAGCAACTCGACCTCGAGCGGGGAGCAGACGAGTCCGCGCAGGCCGGCGTCGGTGGCGAGCCGGCCGAGCCGGGCGACCTGGTCGGCGGGCGAGGCGGACACGCCGATTTCGCTGAGGCCGGCGGCATCGGTCGACGTCAGCACGGTCACGCCGAGCAGGAGCAGGTTCGGGTTGGTCTGCTGCTGGGCGGCGACGGCGGCGCGCATCATCTCGCCGCCGCCGGAGGTGTGCAGCGTCAGCATCCGGATCGGCAGCGGCCCGAGCGACTCGACCGCCTTGGCGACCGTGTTGGGGATGTCGTGCAGCTTCAGGTCGAGAAAGACGTCGAAGCCCATGCCCGCGACCTCGCGCACGTAGTTCGGGCCGTAGGCCGTGAACAGCTGGAGGCCGAGTTTGACCCAGCGGAGGTGTCCGCGCAGCTGGCGGAGGATCGGGGCGGCGTCTTCGCGTGTGGGGACGTCGAGGGCGAGGATCAGATCGCAGGGCATTCGCAGCACCACGAATGAACACGAATGGACACGAATAGAAGAGAAAAACAAACGCGGGGGAGGCGGCCGGTGATTAGTGTTTATTCGCGGGCATTCGTGGTTAGGCCTTTCGACCGTGGTAAGCGTTTTCAGTCCGGCGAAGCTCAACCTGTTCCTGGCGGTGACGGGCCGGCAGGCGGACGGATTCCACGACCTGGTCTCGGTGGTGGCGCCGCTGGCGCTCGGCGACCAGCTGGAGGCGCGGAGCGCGGACGGCACCTTCACCCTGGAGTGCGACGTGGCGGAGGTGCCGGCGGATGGCAGCAACCTCGTATTGAAGGCGGCGGCCGCCTTTGCGCAGGCGACCGGCTGGCGCGGCGGCGCGCATTTCCGCCTGCGGAAGCGCATCCCGGTCGGGGCCGGTTTGGGCGGTGGCAGCAGCAACGCGGTGGCGGCGCTGCGGGCGCTCAACCAGCTCGCGGGGACGCCGCTGGACGAGCCGCGACTGCTCGCGGTCGCCACGACGCTGGGCTCGGACTGCGCGCTGTTCGTCCGCGGGGCGCCGCTGGTCATGCGCGGACGCGGCGAGCGGCTCGAGGAACTGCCGGCACCCGTGCTTGCGCGCCTGCGCGGCCGGCGCGTGTTGCTGTTCAAGCCCAGTTTCGGCATCGCGACACCGTGGGCGTATCGGCGGATGGTCGCGCGCGGGACGGACTACCTGCCGGCGGCCGAGGCGGACCGCCGCGTGGCGGCGTGGTGCGGCGGCGGGGCGCCGGTGGAGCCACTTTTGTTCAACAACATGGAACCGGCGGCGTTCGAGAAATACCTCGCCCTCCCGGCGCTGCTCACGGCGCTGCGCCGCGACCTCGGCGTGGCCGCGGCGATGAGCGGCAGCGGCAGCGCCTGTTTCGCCGTGCTGGGTGACGATTTCGCGTCGGCGCCCCTCGTGCAGCGTCTCCGGGCGTGCTGGGGCGACGGTGCCTGGGTGCAAGAAACGCGTTTGGCCTAGTTCCGCATTGACCGCATCCGGCGCCGGTTTGTTAATCGCGCCGCGCGCCGCGCATGAGCAATTCCGGCAAAAGCGAAATCATCGTCCAGGGTCTCGCCGCTTCGCGGGGCATCGCCTACGGGCAGGTGTTCCTCTACCTGCAGAGCGAGCTGGAGATTCCGCGCTACACCGTCGACGCCGACAAGCGCGTGGCGGAAATCGCGCGCTTCGAGCAGGCGCTGATCGTCACGCGCAAGCAGATCGCCAAGATCCGCGACCAGGTCTCGAAGAACCTCAGCGAGGAGGAGGCGCTCATCTTCGACGCGCACCAGATGGTGCTCGAAGACCAGGCGCTGATCGGCGAGACGATCCGCGATTTCCAGAAGAGCGGCCTGAACATCGAGACCTGCTTCAACGCCGTCGCCCAGCGTTACATCCAGGCCTTCGCCGAGATCGACGACGAGTACCTCCGCGAGCGCGCGGCGGACTTGAAGGACGTGGCGAAACGCGTGCTGCACGTCCTCCTGGGCCAGACGGCCGGCAGCCTGACGACGCTGGTCGACAAGCGCATCATCGTCGCCCGCGACATCTCGCCGTCGGAAGCGGCGGGCATCGACCGCAGCGCCGCGCTCGGCATCGTGACCGATGCCGGCAGCCGCACGAGCCACGCCGTGATCGTGGCGCGGTCGATGAAGATCCCCGCGGTGGTCGGCACGGAGGATCTCACGTCCAAGCTCAAGGACGGCGACTGGATCCTGGTCGACGGCTACGAGGGCCTCGTCGTCATCAACCCGGCCGAGCAGACGCTCTTCCGCTACGGCAAGATCCAGAAGGCGAAGCAGTCGTTCGAGTCGCGGCTGCTCGCCGCCAACGACCTGCCCGCGCAGACCCTGGACGGCGTGTCCGTCTCGCTGCGGGCGAACATCGAGAAGCCCGACGAAATCGCGCTGGTGAAGCAGTACCGGGCCTCGGGCGTCGGGCTCTACCGCACGGAATTCCTGTTCCTGTCGTCCTCGAAGGTGCCCACCGAGGACCAGCAATACGCGGCGTACAAGGAGATCGTCGCCGGGCTGGCGCCCGCGCCGGTGACCATCCGCACGCTGGACGTCGGCGGCGACAAGCCGCTCCCGGGCGACCCCGAGCTGATCGGGCCGGAGGCGAACCCGTTCCTCGGCTTCCGGGCGATCCGGATGTCGCTCGAGAATCCGGAGATGTTCAAGAACCAGCTCCGGGCCATCCTCCGCGCCAGCGCGCACGGCACGGTGGAGCTGATGTACCCGATGATCAGCGGCGCCGAGGAACTCGACCGCGCAAACATCCTGCTGGCCGAGGCCAAGGCCGAGCTGAAGTCGCGCGGCGTCGCCTTCGATGAGAAGATGAGCGTGGGGACGATGATCGAGATCCCGAGCGCGGCCATCGCGGGCGACTGCCTGGCGTCGCGCTGCAGCTTCTTCAGCATCGGCACGAACGACCTGATCCAGTACCTGCTGGCCATCGATCGCGGCAACAGCCGCATCGCGCACCTTTACGACCCGACGCACCCGGCGGTCGTGCGCACGCTCAAGCAGGTCATCGACACCGGCCACGCGCACCGCCTGAAGGTGAGCGTTTGCGGCGAGCTGGCGGGCGATGCGCTCTATGCGCCCCTGCTGCTCGGCCTCGGTGTCGACGAGCTGAGCATGACGCCCAACCTGGTGCCGTCGGTGCGCTACCTGGTTCGCGCGATGAAGATGAGCGACGCGCGCGCGCTCGCGGCGGAGGCGCTCAAGCAAACCGACGCGAAGAAGACCTTCGCCCTCGTCGAGGCGTTCTACAACGAGCGCGTGCAGGCGGAGTGAGGGGCGGCCGCCGCGGCGGCCGGGAGGGCCGAGCTCCCGCGAGGCCGTTCAGCGGTCGTGCCACGGGAGCACGACGAGCTCGCCTTGAAACGGCCAGTCGACTTCGTGCCGAACCAATCCGTGTCGAACCGGGTTTTGCCGCACGTACCGCCACTTGGCCTCGTAGGAATCGCGGGCTCGTAGTTGGCGGTCCCAATAGTCCTTCTGCCAGAGCGGCCGGTCCTCCGATCGAGGCCAGGCGCGGGTTACCAGGTTCCTCCAATAGGTTATCCAGAGGGAAAGGGAGGTGGGCGGGAGCGAGTGAGGGGCGCAGAAGAGATGAAGGTGATCGGGTAGGAGGACGTAGCGGCCAATTTGCCACGCGTCGGCCCGCTGCCATGCCTCCCGCACCGCCGCATGCGCCTCAGGCGAGGCGAGCCACGGCCGACGGCGAGCAGTGCAGACCGTCAGGAAGATGATGAGGGACCGGTTGTCCGCTTCGCGGACCGGCAGGTGGACGGGACGGTGCCGTTCGGGAGGTTGCACGGGTAGGCCTCGCGGGAGCTCGGCCCTCCTGCGGATGGGGGGACGATTGCGGGTTGGCGGTGAAGGTGACCAGCCCGCCGCCGCTATTTTTGCGTCTTCGTCCCGCTTGCCAGCAACGTCTCGAAGCAGGGTTCCTTCTCCTCGCGGGACACCGTCGTGACCTCGACCTGCTGGAAGCCGGCCTTCTTGAGGAAGCCGTGCAGGGTCGTTTCCTTGAAGCCGAGCCAGAGGTCGCCGTAGAGCTCGTGCGCCTTCTCGAAGTCGTGTTCCTTCAGGTCGAGCACGAGCAGCTGGCCGCCCGGTTTCAGGATGCGAAAGGCCTCGTCGACCGCGGTCTGCGGGCGGCTGGCGTGATGCAGGGCCTGCGAGAGGATGGCGAGGTCGACCGACTTGTCGGCGAGCGGCACCTGTTCGATGTCGCCGAGCTTGTAGGTGAGGTTGGCGAGCCCGTTCTTCTTCGCGAGCTCGGTGCCGACCTCGACCATCTTCGGCGAGTTGTCGATGCACCACACACGCTCGGCCCGGCGGGCGAGCAGCTGCGAGACCAGGCCCTCGCCGGCGCCGAGGTCAGCCACGGTGATGGCGGGGACGAGGCGCAGCGCGAGGTGTCCGAGCGCCTCCCAGGAGCGGCCCGGGCAGTAGTTCTTGCCGAGCTTGCCGGCGATCAGGTTGAAATACTGCTCCGAATGCTGGCGGCGGCGGTGCAGCGTCCGCTCCAGGTTGTCCCGGTCCTCACCGCTCTCGGGCAGGTCGGCGACCGAGTCGCACGCGGCCTTGAGCAGGGCGACCTGCTTGGCGGGCAGCCCCGCGCGGAGGGAATAGAACGCCTTCTTGCCATCGCGCCGGTCGGTGACGAATCCCGCCTGCCGCAACAGCGCCAGTTGCGAGGAAATGCGCGACTGGCCCATCCCGAGGATTTCCTGCAGTTCGGCGACAGACAGCTCCTCCTTCAGGAGCAGCGCGAGCAGGCGCAGCCGGGTGGAGTCGGAGAGAACCTTGAGACTGTCCCACGAGTCGGTCATGCGCCACGACCTATGGGGGCAAAGCCGCCGGCTGACAAGGGCGGGGAATCCCCGCGCCCGGGCGCAAAAAAGCCCGCGGGGGTGAACCGCGGGCCGGAAGCCGGGCCGGGGGCGCTCAGGGCTTCGGGGCGTCGACGTAGCGCGTGATGCCGGAGATCTGGAACTCCTGCTGGGCGCCGGCGATCTTGAGCTTCACGTGCTCGCCGATCTTCTTGCCGAGGAGCGCCTGGCCGAGCGGCGTCTTGTAGGCGATGCGGTGGTTGTCCGGATCGCTGTCCCAGGCGCCGAGGAGCGAGTAGCGCACGGCCTTGCCGCTGGCGATGTCGCGCAGGTCGACGACCGTGCCGACGGACACCTGGTCGGTCGTGGCCTCGGAGAAGTCGGTGATGCGGGCCCGCGCGAGGTCGCGCTCGAGCTGCGCCTTCTGGGCCATGAGCACGGACTGGTCCTGCTTGGCCATCTTGAACTCGGAGTTCTCGCGCAGGTCGCCGTGCTCGCGGGCGGTGGCGATAGCCTTGGAGTTGTCCGGGATGCGGCGGGAGACGATGTCCTCGTACTCGACGCGGCGCTTCTCGTAGCTCTCGCGGGAGACCAGCAGCTGCTCGTCCTTGGTCTCGGCCTCGCCCGACACGAGCGACTGGAGGGAGGGGAAGAGCTTGATGAAGCGGGCGAGCAGCGACTTCTTGGTCAGCTCCTCGAAGCCCTGGTTCAGGAGCAGGCTGTTGGCGAGGTCGCGGGCCGTCTCGGTGTCCGCGGCGGCGAGCAGGTCGGAAATCAGGTCGGCGTCGTCGCTGAGCGCCTCGGCCAGCGGGATGCGGCGGGTGCCGGCGGACTGCAGCGCCTCGTAGTCGATCGCGAAGAAGATCGCGCCGAGCAGGCGGGGGGTGATGAGGTTCTGGAGCAACTTGGCGAACTTCTTCGAATGGCGGTTCTTGATGATCCAGAGGAGCACCGGGGCGCGGAGGTTCTGCTCGGACTTCCAGCGGGTGAGGACGGCGGCGAGTTCGTCCGCCTGGCCGTTCTCGATGAGGAAATTGATGCACTCGGTGGTGAACTTGCCCTGCGAGGTCTTGAGGAGGGCGAAGACGATCTCGCGCCACTCCAGCGGGTGGGTGTCCTTCACGAGGTCGAGGAAGCGGGCCTGGAAGTGCACCGGGATCTTCTCGGCGATGGCGGAGAGGCCGCGGACCTCCTTGATCAGGTCGGCCTGGGAGGGGGAGGAGCCGGAGGCATCATGACCGAGGATGCGGGCGAGCTCGTCGCGGACGAAGGCGCCGTAGAGGCGCTCCGAGGCGTCGAGCTGGTTGCTGTCGCGGACCGCCTCGGTGATGCCGTTCA
>CAYMSE010000348.1:0-3007 GCA_964392935.1 uncultured Oleiharenicola sp. | reverse complement strand
CCTCCCAATCGGTGCGCGACGGACGCCCGCCCTCGCCCACGGTCATGCGGTGGCGGTGCACCGGGTGGCGGCTGATGGCCCGGTTGATGGAGCCCGCGGCTTCCCTGGGCACGCCGGCGACCAGCGTCACGTATTCCTTCTGGAGCGTTCGGCTGGCGAACTGGTCCGCCAGCGCCCGATGCGCCGCGTCGTGCTTGGCGACGACCAGCAGCCCGGTCGTCTCCTTGTCGAGACGGTGCACGATGCCCGGCCGCTCCACCCCGCCGACACCGCTCAACTCGCCGGCGCAGTGCGCGAGCAGCGCGTGGACCAGCGTGTCCTCGCCGGTGCCCACGCCGGGGTGCACCACCATGCCGGCCGGCTTGTTCAGCACGATCAGGTGCTGGTCCTCGAAGATCACGTCGAGCGGGATGTCGACCGGCTTGAGTTCGGACGGCGTCGTCTCGGGAAAACGAAATTCGAGCACCTGCCCCGGCCTCACCTCGTCCGCCTGGCCGACGACCTTGCCGTCGGCCGTGACCAACCCCGCCTCCAGCGCCCGCTGGAACGCCGCCCGGCTGTGCTCCGGGAACGCCGCCGCCAGCACCTTGTCCGCCCGCTCGCGCCGCTGGCCCGCGGGGATCGTGTACGCGGTCATGCCTCGATCGCCGCGAGCTCCGCCAGCCACGGGCGCTTCTGCTCCTCGGACATGAGGGCGACCTCGAAGCCATTGCGGGCCAGCCGCACCAGTTCCGCGGGGTAGAAGCCGCCGCGCTCGGCGATGGCGATGTACTCGTCGTTGAGGGAATTGCCGAACGAGATCGGGTCGTCGGTGCTGATCGTCATCTTCACCCCGGCATCGAAGAGCCAGCGCATCGGGTGGCTCGCGAGGTTCACGCCGGGCATGAGCTTGTGGTTGCTCACCGGGCAGACGTCCAGCGCGATGCCGCGCTCGACCAGTTCGCGCACCAGCGCACGATCCTCGATCGCGCGCACGCCGTGCTGGAGGCGCTGCGGCTGCAGCGTGTCCAGCACCTCGCGGATGAACGGGGCGCCCATGAATTCGCCCGCATGGGCCTTCGTGAATTTGCCGGCCTGCCGCGCCGCCGCCCAGTACGGGGCGGTCCAGGCCTCCAGCGGCACGTCCTCCGGGCCGTGCAGGTCGATGCCGGCCAGGCCCGGCCACGTCAGCGCGTCCTCCAGCACCGGCATCATCTTCGGCCCGGCGCCGTTGTGGTGGATGCCGAGGAACACGCGCACCTCGAGGTTGGCGGGCACCGCCGCCAGGATGGCGCCGAGCACCTCGCGCCCGTCCAGCCCGCCGAACTCGATGACGCCGGACGCGAAGCTCGTCTCGACGTACTTCACGTTCTGCGCGACATGCCGCGCGAAGATGACTTTCGCCGCCTCGTGGTAACGGGCCGGCGACGTGAACCACGAGAACGCCATGTCGAGCAGCTCCCGCTCGAAATGCGCGAAGTCGCGGAACTTGAAATTGTGCGCCCACGACGGCGGCCGCTCGCGGAAGTCGGGCCGCACGCGTTGCAGCAGCTCGAACGGCAGCGCCCCCTCGAGGTGCAGGTGCGTCTCCGTCTTCGGCAGCGACTGCACGAAATCGCGCAGGTCGGACGAGGTCAGTTTGGACATCGAGGGCATGGGGCGGAGAATGGAGGTTGCGGGATCAGCGGGGGCGGCGCGACCGCGGACCGCCGCGCCGATGGCCCGAGCGAGGCGGGTCAGCCCTTCTTGAGCAGCTGGTCGGGATTCAGCTTCTTCAACGCCGGCGTGGTGAACAGGCCGTCCTTGCGGATCAGCTTCCCGTCGAACCAGATTTCGCCGCCGCCCCACTCCGGGCGCTGGATGCACACCATGTCCCAGTGGACGACCGATTCGTTGCCGTTGCCGGCCCGCTCGTAGGCCTTGCCGGGCGTGAAGTGGAACGAGCCCGCGATCTTCTCGTCGAAGAGAATGTCGCGCATCGGCTCGGTGATGTGCGGGTTGAACCCGATCGCGAACTCGCCGATGTAGCGCGCCCCGGCATCGGTATCCAGGATCTCGTTGAGGCGTTTCGTGTTGTTCGCCGTCGCCTCCACGATCTTGCCCTTCTTGAAGACAAGCCGGATGTTGTCGAAGGCCGTGCCGAGGTACACGGTGGGGGCGTTGTACTGGATGACGCCCTCGACGCTGTCGCGAACCGGGCACGAGAAGACCTCGCCGTCCGGGATGTTGCGCAGGCCGCCGCAGGCCTCCGCGCCGATGCCCTTGATCGAAAACTTCAGGTCGGTGCCCGGCCCCTTGAGATGCACGCGGTCCGTCTTGTTCATCAGGTCCTCCAGCGCCGCCATGCCCGGGCCGTAGCGCTGGTAGTCGAAAGTGCAGACCTTGAAGTAGAAATCCTCGAAAGCGTCCGTGCTCATGCCCGCCTGCTGCGCCATGGCGCTCGACGGCCAGCGGATCACGACCCACTTCGTCTTGTTCACCCGGTGGTCGAGCACCGGTTTCATCAACTTCGCCACCAGCTGCACCCGCTCCGCCGGCACGTCCGAGGTCTCGAAGATGTTGTCCGACCCGCGCGCCGCGATGTACGCGTCCATCTTCTGCATCCGCGCCAGCTCGATGTCGGCGGAAACCTGGTACTGCTCGGCGAGCGCGCCCCGGAGCAGCTCGCGCGTGATGCGGGCGCGCTGCAGGTTCACGTACGGGATCGCGCCGAGGGACCGCGCGGCGCGCACGAGCGCGATGACGAACGCGTCCGGCACATCGAAGGCGGCGATGAGCACGCGCTCGCCCTTCTTCAGGCTGCAGGAGAAGCCGGTCAGCACGTCGGCCAGCCGGTCGAAACGGGGATCATTCATGGCGGACACGTTCGCCAAGGACGCGCGAGCTTCAATCCCAAAGCTGCCGCGGGCTGGAACCCGCGCTACGCGCGCGGGAGCGGGTCGCCCCGACACGGCAGCTCCGCCGCCTCAGGCGGGCGCGTCCTCGGGCTCCTCGTTCGCCGGCCGCCCGCGCGGGAAGCAGATCTTGC
>CAYMSE010000347.1:0-3265 GCA_964392935.1 uncultured Oleiharenicola sp. | reverse complement strand
ATCGTGTCGAGCGGCTACTCGAGCGATCCGGTGCTCGCCAACTACCGCGAGCACGGGTTCGCCGGCATGGTCGCCAAGCCCTACGAGGTGGAGGAATTCGCCCGCGTGCTCCGGCAGGTCCTGCCCGGCGCCTAGCCCGGGGCGTCAGGCCGCGAGCGAGCGGATGGCGGCGATGAGCCGGTGCACGTTCTCCGGCGCGATGCGGTCGGTGATGATCGTTGCGGGGAAGTTGTGCGACACATCCAGGTGTACGCCGCGTTCCGTGCCGGGCCGGATGATGTCCGCGATGAAATCCATGCCGCCGCGCGGCTTGATCCAGCGGTAGTAGGGGTCGGGATCCTCGGATTCCAGGACGATGTCCAGTTGCAGGAACACCGCGCAGTACAGGGTCAGGTCCCGGTAGGAGGCGAACCACGTCGGCGGGCAGGTCAGCTGATCGCGGATCAGGAGCGTCATGGCGGAATCCTTGGTGCAGGAACGATGCCGGCGGGGCCGTGGTTTTCTCTGGATTACTGGGGGGGGCGCGAATTCACTGCCACCCTGTATCGTCACATTTTCCCATGAATATAGTCCGTCCGCCCGTCCTCCTGGTCATCCGTGATGGCTGGGGCAAGAATCCCGATCCGTCGCAGGACAAGACCAACGCCGTGGTGCAGGCCAAGAAAGCCTGCGACGACGCCCTGCATGCCAAATACCCGCACGCCCTCGTGAAGGCCTCGGGCCTCGACGTCGGCCTGCCGGACGGCGTGATGGGCAACAGCGAGGTCGGGCACGAGAACATCGGCGCCGGCCGCATCGTGGACCAGGAACTCGTGCGCCTGAACAAGCTGTTTTCCGAAAAGCGCCTCGCGACGAACCCCGTCTGGCAGGCGATGGTCGCGCGCGTGAAGGCCCAGGGCACGAAACTCCATCTCTTCGGCATCGTCAGCGACGCGGGCGTGCACGGCATGCTCGAGCATCTGTACGGCATCCTCCGCCAGGCGAAGGCGGACGGCCTCGCGCAGGTTTATCTCCACGCGTTCACGGACGGACGCGACACGCCGCCGTCGAGCGGCCTGGGCTACATCAAGCAGGTCGAGGCGCAGATGAAGGCCATCGGCGTCGGCCGCGTGGCGTCGGTGTGCGGCCGCTTCTGGGCCATGGACCGCGACAACCGTTGGGAGCGCGTGCCGAAGGCCTACGACATGCTCACCGGCCGGGCCGCCGTCGCGACCGCCCCGAGCGCCGAGGCGGCGGTGCAAAATTACTACGACAAGCCGCTCAGCGCGACGCAGGTGGGCGATGAGTTCGTGCCGGCGACCTGGGTGCTTGGCTCCGACGGCAAGCCCGTTGCGACCATCGCGAACGGCGATGCGGTGCTCTTCTACAATTACCGGGGCGACCGCCCGCGCGAGATCACCAAGGCGTTCGTGATCGACGGTTTCAAGGACTTCGACCGCGGCCCGAAACTCGACCTGTACTACGCGACGATGACCGAGTACGAGTCGGGGCTGCCCGTGCATGTCGTGTCGCCGAAGCCCGAGAAGCTGAAGAACATCCTCGGCGAGGTCGTCAGCAAGGCCGGCATCGCGCAGTTCCGCTGCGCCGAGACGGAGAAGAACCCGCACGTGACCTTCTTCTTCAACAACTATCGCAAGGATCCGTTCCCCGGCGAGGACCGGGCCTGTCCGCCCAGCCCGAAGGTCCCCACCTACGACCTGCAGCCCGAGATGTCGGCCGCCGAGGTCACGAAGGCCGCGAAGGCGGCGATCCTCTCCGGCAAGTACGGCCTCGTGGTCGTCAACTACGCCAATCCCGACATGGTCGGCCACACCGGCTCGCTGCCGGCCGCCATCAAGGCGGTTGAGGCGACGGACGCCGGGGTGGGCGAGCTGTTGGCGGCGGTCGCGGCCAAGGGCGGCAAGGCCGTCGTCTGCGCCGACCACGGCAATGCCGAGCAGATGTGGGACCCGACGGTCAACGGTCCGCACACGGCGCACACGCTGAACCTGGTCGAGGTGTTCGTGGTCGGGGAGGGGTTCACCACGAAGACCCCCATGCGCACCGGCGGGCGGCTCGCCGACCTGGCGCCGACGGTCCTCGAGCTCATGGGCCTGCCCAAGCCGGTGGAAATGACCGGCGAGAGCTTGCTCGCCCACTAGGCGCCGGCCCCAGCTCCCTCGAGCCGCGCTCCGTCCGGGCGCGGCTTTTTCGCGTCCGGCCCCGCCGTGGCGTCATCAGCCGGGCTGATTCCCTGTGACCTAAATTCTGATTGCCCCCGGCGGGGCGGAAACGCATAGCTGGCCCCCCAGTGCCCATGAAACGCACCCATCACTGCGCCCAACTCACTCAAGCCAACCTCGGCGAAACCGTTTCCCTCGCCGGCTGGGTCGACTCCGTCCGCGACCACGGCGGCATCATCTTCGTCGACCTCCGCGACCGGCAGGGCGTCACGCAGGTGAAGTTTGACTCGGCGCTGCGCGAGCAGGCGGCCCAGCTGAAGGACGAGTCCGTGATCGGCATCCGGGGCCAGGTCGCGCCGCGGCCCGAGGGCATGTTGAACAAGAACCTCCCGACCGGGGAGATCGAGGTCGATGCCACGGAGCTCGAAGTGCACAACCTTTCCGAGACGCCGCCGTTCCCGCTGACGGACGCCGGCGGCGACAAGGTCAACGAGGACCTGCGCCTGACCTACCGTTACCTCGACCTTCGCCGCCCGAAGATGCGGAAGAACCTGGCGGTGCGGCACCGGGCGACCAAGTCGGTGCGCGACTACTTCGACTCGCAGGGCTTCTACGAGGTCGAGACGCCGGCGCTGTTCAAGAGCACGCCCGAGGGCGCGCGCGAGTACCTCGTGCCGTCGCGCATCCACCCGGGCCAATTTTACGCGCTCTCGCAGTCGCCGCAGCAGTTCAAGCAGATCCTCATGGTCGCGGGCGTGGAGAAGTATTTCCAGATCGCTCGCTGCTTCCGCGACGAGGACCTCCGTGCCGACCGCCAGATGGAGTTCACCCAGGTGGACGTCGAAGCATCGTTCATCGACCGCGAAGGCATCTACGCGTTGTTCGAGGGCATGCTGAAGCAGGTGTGGAAGGAAGTGTTGGGCCACGACCTCCCGACGCCGTTTCCCCGGCTGGCGTTCCACGACGCGATGAACCGCTACGGCGTGGACAAGCCCGACACGCGTTTTGGCCTCGAGCTGGTCGATTTCTCGGAGACGTTCCGCCATTCCGCCTTCAAGGTCTTCCAGTCGACCGTGGCCGCGCACGGGTCGGTCAAGGCCTTC
>CAYMSE010000346.1:0-3527 GCA_964392935.1 uncultured Oleiharenicola sp. | reverse complement strand
TCGAGGTACTGCCCGAGCCGCTCGTGCCGCACCGCGGCTGCCGCTACCGGCAGGCGACGGTTGTGGAAGTCGAGTCGGGCGGCGGGCTGTTCTTCATCGACCTGATCATGCCCGGCCGCGTCGCGCACCGGAGCGAAGCCTGGGCCTGGGACCGCCTCTGCCTGGAGACGGAGGTGCGTCTCGACCGGGAATTGATCCTGCGCGAGCGCTTTGACCAGAGCGGGGCCGGCCTGAGGGCGCTGGCTGCGCTGGCGGGTTCGGGTGCCGGGGCCTGTTTCGGCAGTGCGGTGCTGATCGTCGCCGGCGAGGCGTTTTGGATCGAAGCGGTTCGAGCCTTGCACGGGGACGGCGTGTGGCTGGGCGTGAGCCCCCTGCGCCGGGGCGGCTGGAGCCTGAAGTTCGTGGCGGTCGACAGCATCCGGCTGCGGGCCACCCTGAAGAAACTGCGGCAGATCCTTGCCCCGCACTACCAGCGGATGGCGTGCGATCCGCGCAAGCTCTAGCCGCTCAGGCGGCCAGCAGGACCAGGCCGCACGCGGCGATCGTCCAGCCGGCGACCCGTGCGGCGCGCTCCGAGCGTCGCTGCGCAAGCGCACCGAGACCGACGCCCGCGGCGTGGAGCAACGCGGTGGCAAAGATGAAACCGAGTCCGTAGTTCACGGCGCCCGAGCTGGCCGGCATCTCCGCGCCATGGGCAAAACCATGGAAGGCGGCGAACAGGCCGACCAGGGACATGCCGGCCCAGGCGGGCAGGCGGGCGGCGACAGCAATCAAAAGGCCGAGGACCAGGACGGAGGCGGCGATCACCTGCTCGAGTCCGGGAACGGTGAGGCCGGTCCGCGCCAGTGCGGCGCCGAGCACCATGACGCTCACGAAGGTCGCGGGCACGAGCCACCGCGCGCGGCCGCCGAGTTGCGCCGCCCAGAGACCCACGGCCAGCATGGCGGCCAGGTGATCCCAACCGAACAGCGGATGGACGAAGCCGGTGCCGAATTCCCAGACCAGGCCGTGGTCGCCGTCGTGCCCCGGGTGGGCATGGGCGAGCGCGGGCAGGGCGAACAGGGCGAGGAAGGAAAGGGTGCGAAGCAAAGGTGCTTTCATGACCCCGGGCGAAGAGCAGCTACCGGGCCAAGATCAAACGGCCCCCGCGGGCAGATGGCGTCGGAGGAAAGTCGCTTGTTGCGCCGCCATCTCGACCAAGCCGACCTTGGCGAGGGCGATCAGGGCCTGCAGCTGTTCGTGCGAGAAGGTGGATTCCTCGCCGCTACTCTGCACCTCGACGAACTGGCCGCGGCCGGTCATCACCACGTTGGCGTCGACCTCGGCGTCCTTGTCCTCGAGGTAGTTCAGGTCGAGCAGCGCCTCACCGTGGTACAACCCGACGCTCACGGCGGCGACGGAGTCGGTGAGGGGGTTCTCCGCGATTTTCTTCGCGTCGACGAGCTTCTGGATGGCCAGCCGGGCCGCGAGGTAGGCGCCGGTGATGGAGGCGGTGCGCGTGCCGCCGTCGGCCTGGAGCACGTCGCAGTCGACCCACAGCGTGTTCTCGCCGAGTTTCTGGAGGTCGAGCACGGCGCGGAGGGAACGGCCGATGAGCCGCTGGATCTCCACGGTGCGGCCGTCGATCTTGCCCTTGCTGATGTCACGCGGCTTCCGCTCGAGCGTGCTGTAGGGCAGCATCGAGTACTCGGCCGTCAGCCAGCCGCCGGCCACGCCCTGCTGGCGCATCCACGACGGGACCTTGGGCTCGATCATGGCGGCGCAGATGACCCGCGTGGCGCCGAAGCCGATGAGCACGGAACCCGCGGCATGGGGGGCGATGTTGGCCTCCAGTGTGAGGGGGCGCAGTTGGTCGGGGCGACGCGAATCCGAACGGGTGATGGGCATGAAAACTACGGACGCTCGCCGTCCAGTTCCGGGTCCTCGTCGTCCGGAAACGGCGGCTCGGAGGTGACCTTGTGGCTGGTGGCCGGCGCGACGGGCTGCTCGGCCATGTGCGCGATGAGACGCTCGTTGAAATTCTTGGCCGGGTCGTGGCCCATCATCTTCAGCGCCTGGACGAGCGCGGCGACCTCGATGAGCCGGGCGATGTCGCGGCCCGGGCGCACGTAGAACTCCATGTGCGGCACCTTCACGCCGAGGATGTTGTAGTAGTTCTCCTCCAGGCCGGTGCGCTCCTCGATGACGTCAGGCGACCACTCGCGGAGCGAGACCACGAGGTCGATGCGCTTGTCGAGGCGGATGCTCTTGATGCCGAACATCTCGGCGATGTTGATGATGCCGATGCCGCGGCACTCCATGTAGCCGCGGTTGAGCGGACGCGAACTGGCGAGCAGCTCGCGCTCGTCCATCAGGCGGATGCAGGTCAGGTCGTCGGACACGAGCGAATGGCCGCGCTCGATGAGCGCGAGGGCGCACTCGGACTTGCCGATGCCGCTGTCGCCGCGGATCATCACGCCGATGCCCTTCACATCGAGGGTGGTGGCGTGCTCGGTTGTCGACGGGGCGAACTCGTTGTCGATGCACAGCGTCGCGGCGTTCACGAAATTCATCGTGATGAGCGGCGTGCGGAAGATGGGCAGCTGCATCTCCTCCGACACGGCGAGCAGCGGATGTGTCGCGGTGTAGTTGCGGGTGAGGACGATCGCCGGGATGCCGCGGCGCGTCATCTCGCTGAAGATCTCGATCTGCTGGCGCTGCGAGAGGGTCTTGAGGTAGGTCATCTCGGCCGCGCCGAAGACCTGGATGCGCTTGTTCGCGAAATATTTGAAGAAGCCCGTGAGCGCGAGCGCCGGGCGGTTGATCGAGCCCTCGCGGATCAGCCGGTGGAGCCCGTTGCCGCCGTTGAGCAGCTCGAGCTGCAGCTTCTCGCGGTAGGTCTCGTAGAAGTGGGCGACGGTGATGCCGTGGACGGCTTTGGAAGGCATGGGGAGTCGGAGCGGGCTGGGGCTCGACCGTGAGTTTTCAGCTCCCGGGGGCGGAGGCAAGACACCGATTGCGACCGGCGGGAGCCGGGGCATCACATGTCGAAGTCTTTGCCGAGGTAAATTTCGCGCGCCTGGGGGTCGTGAATCAGGAACTCGCCGCTGCCCTCCGTCAGCACCCGGCCTTTGTGGATGATGTAGCCGCGGTCGACGATGCGCAGCGTCTCGCGCACGTTGTGGTCGGTGATGAGGACGCCGATGCCGCGCTGCTTGAGCTGCAGGATGATCTTCTGCACCTCGGCGACGGAAATCGGATCCACGCCGGCGAACGGTTCGTCCATGAGCAGGAACTGCGGACGCGACACGAGGGCGCGGGCGATCTCGAGGCGGCGCCGCTCGCCGCCCGAGAGCGTGTAGGCCTTCTGGTCGGCGAGGTGGGTTAAGCTGAGCTCCTCGAGGTGGTGCCGCACCAGGGCAACGCGGTCGGCGGACCTCACGCGCAGGGTCTCGACGATCGCCAGGATGTTCTCCGCGACGGTGAGCTTGCGGAAGATGGACGCCTCCTGCGGGAGATAGCCGACGCCGAGGCGGGCGCGGCGGTGC
>CAYMSE010000345.1:0-9801 GCA_964392935.1 uncultured Oleiharenicola sp. | reverse complement strand
GATTTGATTTCCCGTGAGCAACTGCATCTTGCCTTCGCGATCGCGGACCGCGCAACCCATGCGGTCGCAATCGGGGTCGGTCGCGAGCACGACGTCGAGGCCTTGGCTCTCCGCCAGCGCCACGGCGCGCGCGAGCGCTTCGGCGTTTTCCGGATTCGGCGATTTCACCGTGGGAAAACGCGGGTCGAAAGCCGCCTGCTCCGTCACTTGCACGACGTCCGCGCCGGCTTGCCGGAGCAGCGGCATCGAGGCCACCGCGCCCGTGCCGTGAATGTTGGTGAAGGCGACGCGAAGTCGCGTCTTCGTGAAAACGCTGCCGTCGATCACAGCCTTGCTCGCGACCGCGAGGTAGGCGTCATCCGCGCCGCGGCCCAGCGTGATCACACGGCTCAAATCCTTTTCGAGGTACGCCTTCAAATCGCCGAGCGGCACCGCGTTTACTTGGCCCACGATGCCTTTGTCGTGCGGCGGCACGACTTGGCCGCCGTCTTCGAAGTAGGCTTTGAATCCGTTGTCGTGGGGTGGATTGTGGCTCGCGGTGATCACGACGCCCGTGTGGGCGCGGTAATGCCGCACCGAGAAGCTCAGCTGCGGGGTCGAGCGCGGGCCGTCGAAGATGAGCGCCTCGCCGCCGAGCCGCACCCAGGTGGATGCGGCCAGCTCGCAGAAGTGGCGCGAGAAATGCCGCACGTCGTGCGCGATGACCAGCCGCGGCGTCGCGGCGTCGCGCCGGCCCGCGAGGTGTTTCGCCACGTAGCGGTGGAGCCCGACGACCGCGCGCACGAGCGTGAAGTCGTTCATCAGGTTGCTGCCGACGTTGGCGTGCTCGGGCGAGCCCACGGCGTTCGGCGTGCCGGTCTCGGCGGCCGCGGTCTTCACGCCGATCGTGCGGCCGCGCATGCCGCCCGTGCCGAACTCGAGGTAGCGGTAGAAACGGTCGTTCAGCTCGCCCCACTCGCCGCGGGCGATGAGTTCGTGGAGGCTCTGCTCGGCCCACGCGGGCAGGCCGGCCTGCAGCCAGGAGCGCAGGTTGTCGGCGGCCGCGCTCAGCAGCTGGCCATGCTTGACGGCTTGGGCGATTTGGTCGGTGAGGGTCATGGATCGGTGGTCGGGTTGGCGGATAACTTTGGTCTTTTTCCATCCGAGGCAACGCGCGACTCGCCGGGGACCAGCCGGGACGGACACCCGTCCGTCACTCGAGGTAGAGCCCGTCGGACACGGCCGGCTTCGTGGGGAGCCGGCGCCAGCTCTCGACGAAGGTGGTTTCGTCGTAGCCGAACAGCGGCGACACCTCGACGCCCACGCGCGGCAAGCCGGTCGCATCGGTCTCGACCGCGGCGCCCGCGGCGCGGAGCCAGCGGGCGAACTGCCGGAGCTGGTCGTCGCGGCACGTCTGCGGCGAATCGACGCCCTCGGCGTTCTTCACGGGGCTGAAATCGTCCGCGCGCGCCGTCTCGATGACGATCGAGTTGTCCGCGAACGGCAGGGCGTCGAACACGAACATCTCGAACTTCACGCCGTTGGCCTTGTCCGGCTTCACCGGCCGGCCCGCCGCGTCGACGGTCGCGATCTTCTTGTCCGCACGGTGGAACGGCAGGGCGACGCCCTCGCCGCCCGCGGCCATGCGCCGGGCGAATTCGCGGTCGATGACGTGGATGGCGATGCTGCCCGCGCCGTACCGCAGCGAACCGTCGGGATTGGTCTCCCGCTGCATCGCGACCGGCATGTCGCTGTACTCGACGACGATCACCTTGCCGTGCTGCCGGCAGAAGTGGCCGACCTTCTCCTCCGGGTAGGCCTTGGGCACCATCTTGCTCGACATCCCGGCACCGGCGGCGAGGTGGAAGCCGATGAACGCCGCGTCGACGCAGCGCACGAGCGGGTTGTCGACCTGGAAATAGCTGAGCGTGTCGACGCCCTCGGCCTTCATCAGGTCCAGCGCCCCGCTCCGGTGGAGCGCGCGCAGCGAGCCGCCGTGCCCGTCGGGGCTCAGCGCGAGCGTCGACTTGGTCTCGAGGAGGATCTTCCCGTCGAACCCAACCGCCGGCATGCGGCCCTGGCGGAAGAAATGCACGCGCCCGCGGTCGAGCCCGAAGAACCGGTTTGCCGCGAAGTAGTCCTCCGTCTGCGCGTGGTTCGCATGGCTCGTCATGATGAACCAGTGCAGCGGGCGCCCGTACCGCCGGCCGGTCGCCTCGATCTTCTCGGCGAAGACCTGGAACAGGGACTTCCGGCGCAGCGGCGTGACGGCGAACGTGCCCTTCGGGCCGTCGTAGCCCAGCCGCGTGCCCTGGCCGCCCGCGACGGTGAACGCGGCGACGCGGCCGGCCCGCAACGCCTCCTCGCCCCGCGCCTGCGCGCGCGCCCACGCCCCGGGGTCGCCGCCGTGGCCCGGGAGGCGCGTGACGGGCGCGGGGGCGAGCCCGTCGAGGTTGACGCCGCCGCCGGCGTGCTGGAACACGAGCGTGCGATTGAGCCGGTCGACCTCGGCGAGGTCGATCTCGGCGGCCTGCGCGGCGAGTTCGCGGCGCTCGCCGGCGTCGAGTTGGTCCCAGAAGGCGAACACCTGGCCCTGGCCGGCGGCGCGAAAGGCGTGGAGCAGAGAATCGTGGTTCATCAGGCGAAAATCAGGCGCGGGCGGCGGTTACTTCCGGTCCTCCTCGAAGCGGAAGACAAACTCCTCGGCGCGCGCGTAGCCGAGCTTCTGGCGGATCAGTCGCTCGACCAGGGCCGGATCGTGGCGCAGGCGGTCGAGGTACTTTTCCTGTTCCTGGAGCCGCGCCTCGGCCTCGGCCAGCCGGCGCTGGTTGGCCTCCTCCTGCGCCCGCAGCATCTTCAATTCGCGGTGCATCTGGACGAAGAAGGTCGCCGCCCACAACGTCACGGCCGCGAACACGACCCCGAAGGCAACCTGGATGGACTTGGCGTAATTCATGGGCAAGACCGCGCCACACAACGTGTCGCAAATCGCTCAGGCAACGTTTTTTCAAACCAGGTTGACGTGCTTTTGGCGTGATTTTTCCCCTGTGCCCCAAATACTCCCCGGACGATGTATCAAAGCTTCTACGGCTTCGCGGAGATGCCCTTCCACATCACTCCGGACCCGAAGTTTCTGTTCCTCAGCCCGACCCACGAAGAGGCCCTCCAGCACCTCCGGTACGGCGTGAAGGAAAAGAAGGGATTCATCGTCCTGATCGGCGAGGTGGGCTGCGGCAAGACCACGCTCTGCCGGAAGTTCCTGACCGAGCTGGACCCGACCCACTACGACACCGCGCTGGTGCTGAACCCCCGCGTCAACGAGTCGCAGATGCTGCGGGCCATCCTGGCCGAGCTCGGCGAGACGAACATATCCCGCGGCAAGACCGACCTCGTCGCGCAGATGAACCAGCTGCTCCTCGACCGCATCGCCAAGGGCCGCGAGATCGTGCTCATCATCGACGAGGCGCAGAATCTTTCGTTCGAGGTCTTCGAACAAGTGCGGCTGCTCTCCAACCTCGAAACCGACAAGCAGAAGCTCCTCCAGATCGTCCTGATGGGCCAGACCGAGCTGAAGGACCGCCTCGCCGCCGACGAGCTGCGCCAGCTGCGCCAGCGCATCCTCGTGAACTACGAGATGCGTGCACTCACCCGCGACGAGATGGATCGCTACATCAACCACCGCCTCTCCGTCTCCGGCAGCAACGGCCGGCCGCGCTTCACCAAGTGGGCCCTGCGCCATCTCTACCGCGCGAGCCGCGGGATTCCGCGCATCATCAACAATCTTTGCGACAAGGCGCTGCTCTCGGCGTTCATCCGCGATTCCTTCGAGGTCAACTACTGGGACGCCCGCCGCGCCTCGCGCGACCTCCACAGCCTGACCAACTGACCGCCCCCTCCCCTGCCTCCCTCCCTGCGAACCCCCAACCGCGCCCGCGCGCCGATCCGCCATGAGTCTCATCAATGAAGCCCTGAAGAAGGCCCAGAAGCAGCGGACCGGTGAAACCACGCCCCTCGCCGCGATGCCCTCCATCGGCGGCGAAACCGCCGAGCGCATCGCGCGCCGCGACAAGCCGCCCGGCATCAATGCCCTCCTCCTCTGGGTCGGCGGCGGCCTCGTGGCCGTCGTCGTCATCGTCGCCGCCACCGTCATCATCGTGAAGTCGACCGGGGCGAAGGATGTCCCGGCGAACACCCGCACCGTCGCCGCGGCGACACGAGCGGTGACCAACCCGGAACCCGCCCCGGCTCCCGTGCCCGCAACGAAGACCGTGGAGGCCGCACCGGCAAAGGCCGCACCGGCCCCGAATCAGGCCCTCGTCGTGCCCACGGCCAATCCCGCCCCTGCGAATACCGAGCCCGCCCCGGTCCGCCCGGAAGCCACCACCGTGGTGATCCTGCCGGCCCCCGCACCGGTCGCACCTCCGCCGGCCCCGGCGCCGAAGGTCGAACCCGCCCCGGTCCGGCCGGCCGGTCCGGTGAAGATGGACGCGCGCGGCATCAACTTCGTCGACAGCATCCGCGTCTCGGGCATCCGCGTCTCAAGCAGCGACAGCAAGGTCCTCATGAACGACCGCGTCTACCGCATCGGCGACACCGTGGAGCACGAACTCGGCATCCGCCTCGTCGCCATCACCAGCACGTCCCTCACCTTCGAGGACGACCGCGGGGCGAGGTATATGAGGAATTTCTGAGGCGGCGACGGGACGGCGCGAAACAATGACGAACAACCAATAATTCCGTCCCGCCGCCTCACCTAATACGCCGACGGCGGCGGGCGGACGATCTGCCAGGCGGTCCTCAGCGTGATCTGCACGTCGAGCCAGAAGGACCAGTGCCCGATGTAGTACAGGTCGAGCCGGATCCGTTCGCGCAGCTGGTCGGGCGTGCGGATCTCCCCGCGGAATCCCTCGCTCTGCGCCAGGCCCGTGATGCCCGGCTTCACCCAGTGCTTGGAGCGGTACGCACGCACCTGGCGCTCAAATTCCTCGTCGAGCACCGGCATCACCGGCCGCGGCCCGACGATGCTCATTTCGCCGGTGAGCACGTTCCAGAATTGCGGAAACTCGTCCAGGCTGTGCCGCCGCAGGAAGCGGGCGAACGGATAGACGCGCGCATCGTCGGCGCTCGCCTGCCGCCCCTCCGCCCGCGGATCCGCCGGCGCCACGTGCATCGAGCGGAATTTCAGCATGGGGAACTCGTTCCGGCCCTCGCCGGAACGCGCGCGCACGTGGAACAGCGGACCCGGCGATTGCACGCGCTGCACCAGCCAGACCACGAGCATCAGCGGCGGCAGGACCAGCAACACAAGCGGCAGGGCCACCACGACGTCGAACAGGCGCTTCACGAGCCGGTTCAGCGGCTCCTCCAGCGGTTCGTCGTTCAGCGTGAAGAAATGATGACCGCCCTCGTCCGCCGACACGACCGGGTGCCCGAGGATCTCCTCCACTTGGTGGTGCACCAGCAGGCGGCAACCGCGGGCCTGGCATTCGCTGACGATGCGCCGCGCCACCTCCGCCTCGCCGGGCACCTCCAGGAGGATCACCTGGCCGATCGCCAGCTCCGCCAGCACGCGCGGCAGGTCGTCCACCGTCCCGAGCGCCGGCACGCCGTTCGCCGCGGCCGCACCTGGCGATAGCGCGAGGAACCCGGTCGCGTGGACGCCGAGGTGCGCCCGCTCCCGCAGCCACTCCTGGAGCCGGGGCCGCGCTTCCGGCCGCCCGATGAAGAGCGTCGGCACCCGTTCGTCCGGCCCGTACAGGAATCCCGCCAGCCGCCGGGGGAGCCGGCGGTGCAGGAAATAGATCAACAGCCAGCTCCAGACCATGAACGTGCCGAGAAACAGGCGGCTGATGGTCCGGTCCTGGGTCGCGAACATCATCGAGAACACCGCCAGCGCCACCAGCCCCACCGCCGTGGTCGCCAGCCCGGCCGCGTCGACCAGCGTCAGGCGGGTCAGGCGCGCCTCCACCCCCCGCACCCGCCAGCCTCCGACCAGCAACCCGATGACGACGCAGAGAAAATACGGCAGCAGGTTCACCTCCCGGCTCAACTTCACCACGGGCACGTACCGCATGATGAATTCCGCATAGACCCAGAAGAACACCGCCACGGCCAGGAGGACGAGGGCGCGGTGGATCCGGACCAGGCCGTGATGGCGGTTTGTCAGCATGCGCGAGGTAACCGGAACAGTGTGGATGGCGTCTGGAGAGCGGCAAGCCTCGGTTGCCCGGGACCCCGGGCAACCGTGCGACCGCCGAATAAGTTGCGCGAACCATCCCCTCTCGTTAAGTGACCGACTCCTAATCATGGCCGTCCCCCGCTTCGTTCTTCCTGCCACCCTCCTGCTCGCGGTCGCCGGCGGCGGCTATTACTACTACACCGCCCGCCTCGCCCGCGAGGAGGCCAAACCCGAATACACGACGACCACCGTCGCCAAGGGCGACATCGTCCAGAACGTCACGGCCACCGGCCAGCTCGACGCCGTGCTGTCGGTCGACGTCGGCAGCCAGATTTCCGGCCAGATCGTCAAGCTCTACGCCGACTTCAACACGCCGGTGAAGCAAGGCCAGAAGCTCGTGGAAATCGATCCCGCCACCTACCAGCAACGACTCCGCCAGGCCGAGGCCAACCTCGCGTCGGCGAAGGCGAGCTACACGCTCGCCGAGCTGAACGCCCGGCGCACCCGCGACCTGTTCCAGAAGTCGCTCGTCACGCAACAGGACGACGACCAGTCGCAGGCCCAGCTCGAGCAGGCTCGCGCCCAGCTCCTGACCAACCAGGCCACCGTCGACAACGCCAAGGTCGACCTCTCCCGCTGCACGATCTTCTCGCCGATCGACGGGGTCGTGATCTCGAAGCAGACCGAGGTCGGCAAGACCGTCGCCTCGAGCCTCAACGTGCCCGTGCTCTTCACCATCGCCAACGATCTCGCCAAGATGCAGATCACCGCGGCCGTGGCGGAGGCCGACATCGGGGCGGTCAGCGTCAACCAGGCCGTCAATTTCACCGTCGACGCCTTCCCCAACCGCATGTTCCGCGGCACCGTGACGCAGGTGCGCAATGCCCCGAAGAACACGAGCAACGTCATCACCTACGACACCATCATCAGCGTCGACAACGCCGACCTGAAGCTCCGCCCCGGCATGACGGCCAACGTCTCCATCGTCGTCGCCAAGCGCGAGGGCGTGATCCGCCTTCCCAACGCCGCCCTGCGCGTGCGGATGCCCGAGGGCCTGGCGGCCCCCGCGGCGACCGCGCCCGGCGCGGGCAAGGCGGAGGCGCCGGCGGCCGCGGCTTCGACGAACGGCGGCAGCGAGTCCCGGCGTCGCGAAGGCGGCGGGGGCGGCGGTCGCGCCGCGTTCTTCGCCAACCTCACGCCCGAGCAGCGCGAAAAGCTGCGGGCCATCAACGCCGAGGTCGGCGTCGATTTCCGCCAGGGTCCGCCGACCCCCGAACAGCGCGAGCAGATCCGCAAGCTCATGGTCGAGCGCGGCGTCCTCACCGCCGAGCAGGCCGCCGAATTGGCCGAGCGGCGCAGCACCCCGGGCGAGACCGTCTACACCACCCGCACGGTTTACCGGCTGCCCGGCGGCAACAAGGCCGCCGCCCCGGAGGCCGTGTCCGTCAAGGTCGGCATCACCGACGGCCTCGCTTCCGAAATTGCCTCCGGCCTGAAGGAGGGCGACGTCGTCATCACCAGCGTCACGCTGGCCAACAACTCCGGCTCGGCCCCGCCCACCAGGAATCCGTTCGGCGGCGGGCGGCGGTTCTGAGCGCGCCATGGCCGCGGTCGTCCAGATCGACGAGATCCACAAGGTCTACGATTCCGGCGAGGTGCCGGTGCACGCCGTGCGCGGCGTCACCCTGGCCATCGAGCGCGGCGAGTTCGTCGCCGTCATGGGCGCGTCCGGGTCGGGCAAGTCCACCATGATGAACCTGCTTGGCTGCCTCGACCGGCCGACCCGGGGCCGGTACCTGCTCGACGGCACCGACGTCTCCGGCCTCGACCGCAACCAGCTCGCGGACATCCGCAACCAGAAACTCGGCTTCGTCTTCCAGGGATTCAACCTCCTCGCGCGCACCACCGCCCGCGAGAACGTCGAGCTGCCCATGCTCTACGGCCGGCACCGCTACTCGTCCCGCCAGATGCACGAGCGCGCGATGAAGTGCCTCGATCTCGTCGGCCTGCGCGAGCGCGCCGACCATTTCCCGAGCCAGCTCTCCGGCGGCCAGCAGCAGCGCGTCGCCATCGCCCGCGCGCTCATCAACGACCCCCAGGTCCTGCTGGCGGACGAACCCACCGGCAACCTCGACTCCAAGACCTCGGTCGAGGTCATGGGCGTCTTCCAGAAGCTCAACGAGCAGGGCATCACGATCGTCATGGTCACGCACGAGCTCGACATCGCCCGGTTCTGCCAGCGCAACCTGATCATGCGCGACGGCCGGCTCGTCAGCGACGTGCGCGTCACCGACCGCGCCGTCGCCACCACCGAGCTGCGCAAACTCGCCGAGGCCGCGGCCGCGGCGAAACTGACGGACTGAAATGCGTGGCGAAGCAACAACGTCGCACGCCGCGGGCCTGACCGAAACACCGTCGCGAAGCCGCCCGCCTGGCTTTCGTCCCTCGCCCTTCGACCCTCGGCCTTCCTCCGGCTCCTGATGCGCATTCTCAACACCGTCAAGGTCGCGCTCCGCGCCCTCCGCCGCAACGTGCTGCGTTCGGTGCTGACGACGCTCGGCATCATCATCGGGGTCGCCGCGTTCATCGCCACGCTCAGCATCGGCAACGGCGCGAAGTCGCAGATCGAGGCCTCCATCGCCAGCCTCGGCCAGAACATCATCAGCGTCTTCCCCGGCAACTTCACCGCCGGCGGCGTGCGGGGCGGCTTCGGCTCGGCCAGCACGCTGACCGTCGACGACGCCCTCGCGATCCGAAACGAGGTCGCCGGCGTCGCCAACGTCAGCCCGGAAATGAACGACCGCGCCCAGGTGCTCGCCAACGGCCTGAACTGGAATACCCGCGTGCAGGGGGAGGACATCGCCTACCTCGAGATCCGCTCGTGGTCGGTGGCCGAAGGCGCGATGTTCTCCGACGCCGACGTGCGCGGCGCGACCAAGGTCTGCGTGATTGGCAAGACCGTCGCGGATCAACTCTACCAGGGCGCCGATCCGATCGGCCAGACCCTGCGCATCCGCAACATCCCGTTCAAGGTCGTGGGCATCCTGGCGACCAAGGGCTTCAATTTCTTCGGCCAGGACCAGGATGACGTGGTGCTCATTCCCTACACCAGCCACCTGAAACGCATCGCCCGGCGCCCCTTCCTCAACTCCATCCTCATCCAGGCCGCCACGGCCGACCAGATGTCCCGCATTCAGCAGGACGTGACCGATCTGCTCCAGCAGCGGCGCAACGGCCGCGAACCGGACTTCACCGTGCGCAACCAGCAGGAACTGGCCGAGGCCGCGACCGCGACGTCGAAGGTGATGACCGTCCTGCTCGGCATCGTCGCCGGCATCTCGCTCGTCGTCGGCGGCATCGGCATCATGAACATCATGCTCGTGTCCGTCACCGAGCGCACGCGCGAGATCGGCATCCGCCTGGCCGTCGGCGCGCACGGCCGGGACGTGCTGCTGCAGTTCCTGACCGAGGCGATCGTCCTCTCGCTGATGGGCGGCGGCCTCGGCATCGCGCTCGGCGTGATCTCATCGCAGCTCTTCCCGCGCTTCGTCGGCTGGCCTTCGCTCGTCTCGACCATGTCGATCGCGATTTCCTTCGCGATCAGCGCGGGCATCGGCGTCTTCTTCGGCTTCTACCCCGCGCGC
>CAYMSE010000344.1:0-3833 GCA_964392935.1 uncultured Oleiharenicola sp. | reverse complement strand
CCCGGCGGGGGCGCGACGCTGCGGATTGCCCTGCCGCCCGCGCCGCCGGATGCCCGCGTCGCCGTGCTGCGCCTCCGGCTCCGGTGAACTGTGCAGCGCACCCCAAGCTTGCCTCTCCCTTCCATTGGCGAAACCATGGTTCAATGGCGAAATACCCCGCTTGAGTCCCTCCCTCCGTCTCTGTCACCTCCCCGCCCCGCGCTTGCGGACCCCGGCGGTTCGGCGAAGTTAATTCACCCGCTTTACCCATGAATCCTTCCGATTACCTCACCCAGATGTTTGGCCTCACCGGCAAGGTCGCCGTCGTCATCGGCGGCACCGGCGAGCTGTGCGGCGCGATGGCCGAAGGCCTCGCCGGCGCGGGCGCCGAGGTCGTCCTCGTCGGCCGCAACGCCGCCAAGGCCCAGGCGCGCCTCGACCGCATCACCGCCGCGGGCGGCAAGGCCTGGTTTTTCTCCGCCGAGGCCACGAACAAGGCCGAGCTCGAGGGCCTGCGCGACGCCGTGCTGCAGCGCAGCGGGCGCATCGACGTCGTGGTCAACGGCGCGGGCATCAACTCCGCGACGCCGTTCTTCGCCATCACCGAGGAGGAGTTCGACCGCATCCTGCGCGTCAACGTCAAGGGCGTGTTCCTCGGCTGCCAGGTGTTCGGCCGGTACCTCGTCGAGCGCGGCCAGGGCGGCTCCATCATCAACCTGGGCTCGATGTCCGGCATCGTGCCGCTCTCGCGCGTCATCACGTACTCCGCCTCCAAGGGCGCGGTGCACAACCTCTCGCTCAACCTCGCGCGCGAGTGGGCCCCCGCCCGCGTGCGCGTCAACGTCCTCGTCCCGGGCTTCTTCCCCGCCGAGCAGAACCGCAAGGTGCTCACGCCCGACCGCGTCACCGCCATCCTGGGCCACACGCCGATGCGGCGCTTCGGCGAGGCGCGCGAGCTCATCGGGGCGACGCTCCTGCTCGCCGCCGACGCCGCCGGGTCGTTCATCACCGGCGAGGAGCTCATCGTCGACGGCGGCTACCACGCCATGACCATCTGAACCGGACCCTGCCGTGAAAGCCATCAACGCCTTCCTCCTGCAGCACCGCCTGCGCCTCGCGCAGAACCCCTGCATCTCGCCCGACTTCTGCCTCGACTGGCACCAGCTCGAGGCCGACATCCTCGCCGGCCGCGTGCACGAGCACGCGAAGAGCCGCTTCGCCACGCACGACGGCGAGTGGACGCTGCTCGAGAACGACCAGGGCGACTGCGCCTGGAAGCTGGCCTCCAGCGCCTCGCCGCTCGCCGGCGGCGTGCCGCTGGCGCACCGCGCGATGGCGTTCCCCGCCACCTGGGAAAACCTCCTCACGCTGAAGAACCTCGTCCAGGAGCACGACCCGGCGTCCACGATCTTCCCCACCGCCGGCGCCCGCCTCGGCCAGGGCACGCTCGGCGTCGGCGCGCGCTTCACCACGCTGCACTGGCCCGCGGTGGAATGGGCGATGAGCGCGCTCGAGCTCGGGCTGACGGCGAACCAGAACTCGATCCCGCGCGAGCTGGTGTTCGACGTCGACGCCATGCTCGAGGGCCGGCTCGACAGCGTGCCGTTCCCCTTCATCGGCACGAACGTGCCCGAGGGGCACCAGGGCCAGAGCGTCGAGGGCATGAGCCACGGCTGCGTGCTGTCGAAGCTCAAGACCGGCTTCCACCACCGGAAGATCGCCTGGTCGTTCAACGCCGACCACCAGCCGATCGGCGGCAAGTTCGACGGCCGCGAGGACGCCCTCGTGCGCGGCTGCCTGCTCGCGAGCTACATCACCTTCGACCTCTCGCCCGAGCTGGCGCTCCACCGGCCGGCGCCGGTGGCCGACATCCCCGCCGGGGTCGTCGCGCAGACGCGCGCGCGGGTGGCGGCGGCCGGCCTGACGCTGGACGACGCGGCCTTCCACGCGCTGCTGGCCACCGTGTGGACGCCGATGCAGAAGATGAAGCGCCGCGACGAGAAGTACGCCGCCGCCCGCGCCGCGGCCTTCACCACGACCGCCGGCCGCACCTACCTGCGCGAACTCTCGATCGACGAGCTGCCCGGGCTGACGACGCCCGAGACCACCGCCCTCATGCTGGCGCTGTGAGAGGTGCTCGGGATGCCGGTGAACTTCGTCGCCCCGGCCTTCGGCTTCCAGAAGAACACGCCGTATCCGGACAACGCCGCCCTGCGCGCGCTCATCCAGAAGCAGTGGGACGTGTGCGCGAAGTTCGGCGTGAGCATCGGCTTCCACTCCGGCTCCGGCAAATCGGCGGAGAACTACCAGGTGATGGGGCAGGTGACCGGCAGCCGCCTCGAGATCAAGACCAGCGGCCGCTACACCTACGAGATGGGCGTGGCGCTGGCGCGCTCCCGGCAGCCGGCCGACGCCGCGCTGTGGCGCGACTGGTACCGCTTCACGGTCAACATGGCCGTCGCCGGCGCCTTCAGCAGCGACGCGACGGAGCAGAAGATGGCGCGCCTGTTCATCACCACCGCGCTGGCGGCCGCGGGCCGCTCGCCCGACGTGTTCGCCTCGGCCATCGCGTGCCACGCCGCGCTCGACGCGCTGCCGCCGTCGCCGGACCACATGTTCTTCTTCGAGTACAATTTCCTCTACGTGCTCGCGGCCGGCGGCCGGCCGGAGAAGGCCGCGCTGGGCGACCACTCGGCCGCCGGCTACGCGCAGCGCGCCCGCTTCTACGCCATCAGCCCCGAGGCCCGGCTGCTCTACGCCAAGGGCGTGGCCGGCTACCTGATCTTCCTCGCCGAACACACCGGCCTGGCGCCGGTCGCGCGCTGCACCGCCGCCCGCAAGCTCCTCGAGCGGTTCACGTCGCTCGACGCCATGCTGGGCGATATCAGCCGTTAACTCATAGGTCCCGTGGGTCCTATCGGACCCATTCCCCCACCTCCCATGAAACCGTTCATTCACGACGACTTTCTCCTGCAGACCGACGCGGCGCGGGACCTCTACCACAACTTCGCCAAGGCGGAGCCGATCTACGACTACCACTGCCACCTGCCGCAGCAGCTGATCCTCGAGAACCACCGCTTCGCCGACCTCGCCGAGATCTGGCTCGGCGGCGACCACTACAAGTGGCGCGCGATGCGCGCCAACGGCGTCGACGAGAAGTACGTCACCGGCGGCGGCACCCCGCGCGAGAAGTTCGACGCCTGGTGCGCGACCGTCCCGCACACCCTGCGCAACCCGCTCTACCACTGGTCGCACCTCGAGCTCGCGCGCTACTTCGGGCTCAACGTCACGATCAACCCGTCGACCGCCGACCGCATCTGGCGCGAGGCGAACGAGCGGCTCGCGCACCTGCGCGTCCACGACATCCTCGCCGCCAACAAGGTCGCGGTCGTGTGCACGACCGACGACCCCGCCGACCCCCTCGACCAGCACCGGCAGATCGCGAAGCTCGGCCTCAAGACGCGCGTGTACCCGACGTTCCGGCCGGACAAGGCGCTGCTCGTGAACGCGCCGAAGGTGTTCAACGTTTGGGTGGAGAAACTGGCCGGCATCGCGAAGACGAAGGTCAGGACCTTCGACCACTTCCTCGCCGCGCTGGAAAAGCGCCACGGCGACTTCCACGCCATCGGCGGCCGCCTGTCGGACCACGGGATGGAGCACGCCTTCGCCGAGCCGTGCACCGCGGCCGAGGCCCGGGCCATCTTCGGCGCCGCGCGCCGGGGCCGCGCCGCCGCGCCCGCGGCGGCGGCCAAGTTCGCCAAGTTCATTATTCAAGAGTTAGGCCGCTGGGACGCCCCGCGCGGCTGGAACAAGCAGCTCCACCTCGGCCGCCTGCGGTACAACAAAACGCGCCT
>CAYMSE010000343.1:0-2692 GCA_964392935.1 uncultured Oleiharenicola sp. | reverse complement strand
GTAGTCGAGCTCGGCCACGACCTGCTGGCGCGGCTCGAAGCCCAGCTGCGCGCCGCCGGCGGCGAGGGCGCCGCGCACGAACAGGCCGGCGCTGAACAGGAGCATGAAGGACAGGGCGATCTGGGCCATCACGAGCAGGTGGCGGCCGGCGAAGAAGGCGTTGAGCCGGTCGTGCACGGAGGAGTCGCCGCCCTGCTGCTTGAGCGCGGGCACCAGGTCGGTGCGGGAGGCGCGCAGGGCGGGACCGACCGAGAACAGGATGGTGGCGACGAGGCACAGGCCGAAGGTGGCGAGCAGCACGGCCGGGCTGGGCGTCGGGTCGATCGCCAGCGAGAAATTCATCGTGCTGAACAGCGTCTGCAGCGACCGCAGGAGGAGGTCGTTGCTCCAGAGCGAAATCAGGAGGCCGGCGGCGCCGCCGGCGAGCGCGAGGAGAAAGCCCTCGACCACGAGCTGGCGGACGATGCGGCCGCGGGTTGCGCCGAGCGCCAGGCGGACGGCGATCTCGCGGGCCCGCGCCGCGCCGCGGGCGAGGAGCATGTTGGCGAGGTTGAGGCTGGCGATGACGAGCACGCAGCCGGACATGGCGAAGAGGGTGGCGGCGAGCGGGAAGCCGGAGCTGTCGCCGCTGGGCGTCGTGCTGATGCTGTAGCGCGAGGGCGACTCGAACTGGAGTTCGCGCGCGGTGGAGAGGTCCGGCGGCTGGACGGCGTCGAGCCGCTGCTCGAGCGCGGGCAGGCGACCCTTGAGGTTTTCCGGGGAGACGCCCGGGGCGAGGCGCGCGGTGAGGTTGAGCGTGAAGTTGCGCGGGCTGGCGAGGTCGAGCTGGTTCTTGTTGTCGTTCAGCACCTGGGCGTAGTTGGCGAACATGCCGAACGGGAGCCAGACGTCGGGGGCGAGCAGGGCGTTGAGCCCGCTGAAGCCCTGGCGCGTGACGCCGATGACGGTGTGCGGCTGGCCGTTGATGCGAAGGCGGCTGCCGACGATGTCGGGGCGGCCGCCGGCCTGGCTCTGCCAATAGTTGTAGCTGACGACGACGACCGGGAGGTTGGCGTTCGGGCGGGACTCCTCCGCGGTGAAGAAGCGGCCGACGGCGGGGGCCGTGCCGAGCATCGAGAAGTAGTTGTCGGAAACCAGAAAGGCGAAGCTGCGGCGCATGGCCTCGTCCTGGCCGATGCCGGCGAGGATCGGGTTCATGGCGGCGACGTCGGCAAAGGTGTCCTTGGCCGCGCGCAGTTCCTGGTATTCCGCGAAGGAGAACTGGCGGTAGTCCTTGCTCGCGCCCTTGCGGGACGTGAACAGGTTGAGCACCTCGGCGGGGCGGACGGGGATGACCGGGCGCAGGATGGCGCCGTGGACGAGCGTGAAGAGGGCGGAGTTGACGCCGATCGCGAGGGCGAGGGTCAGGATGGCGATGACGGCGAAACCCGGCGTCTTGGCCAGGGTGCGGAAGGCGAAGCGGAGGTCGGATAACATGGTGGAAAGGTCCAGGTTCCAAGGGCCAAGGTCCAAGAGCAGGCGGCTCGTTGGTCCCTTGGCTTGGTACCTGTAACTTGATTCCTGCTACTTCTGAGCCGGGCGGAGCCCGGCTCAGGCCTCGACTTGTTCCTCGACGACGCGGCCGTCGAAGACGTGGATGGTGCGCTCGGCGTGGCGCGCGAAGCGCACGTCGTGGGTCACCATGACGATGGTCGAGCCGGTCTTGTGCAACGAGTGGAGCAGCTCCATGACGGCGTCGCCGTTCTTGGAATCGAGGTTGCCCGTGGGCTCGTCGGCGAGCAGCACCGCCGGGGAGCCGGCGAGGGCGCGGGCGACGGCGACGCGCTGCTGCTGGCCGCCGGAGAGCTGGGACGGCAGGTGCTTGGCGCGGTGGCCCATGCCGACCTTCTCGAGCGCATCCGTCACGCGCTGCTTGCGCTCGCTGGCGGGCATGCCGCGGTAGGTCAGGGGCAACTCGACGTTCTCATAGACCGTGAGGTCGCCGATGAGGTTGAACGACTGGAAGATGAACCCGATCTCGCGGTTGCGGATGCGGGCGCGCTCCGGGAGCGTGAGGCCCTGCACCGGGCGGCCGTTGAGGATGTAGGTGCCGTCGGTCGGCGTGTCCAGGAGGCCCAGGATCGAGAGGAGTGTCGACTTGCCGCAGCCCGAGGGGCCGGCGATGGAAACGTATTCGCCCTTGCGGATGTCCATGTGGATGCCGGAGAGGGCGTGGGTTTCCACCTCATCGGTGAGGAATACCTTGGTGACGCCTTCGAGTTTGATGAGGGAGGTTTGGTCGGACATGGGGACTGACGATTAGCGAGTTGGGATTGTGGAGTGGTGGGGAGCGCGGCGATAAGACGAGAACACGGGAAGCATGTGCTCGGTTACAGGAAATTTGGTCGGACGGCGTTTTGGGCGGGACGACTCACTCGGCGGGCTCGTCGGAGGCGACGAGCACGGTGAGCAGGGAAAGGATGACGGTGATGGCGATCATGGTCGGATGACAGGGCAGGTTGGGCGGGCTCAGTTGAGCTTGATGCGTTCGTTGGAGTCCCACTGGGACATGTCCGAGAGGATGACGCGGTCCCCGGGCTGGAGGCCGGCGACGACCTCGATGGTGTTGACGGAGCTGCGGCCGAGCTCGACCTGCGTGCGGTAGGCCTCGCCGTTGTCGGCGACCTTGAAGATATTGGTCTTGGTGCGTTCC
>CAYMSE010000342.1:0-5044 GCA_964392935.1 uncultured Oleiharenicola sp. | reverse complement strand
TTCGGCGCCGACGGCCGCCCCGATCGCGCCGCGAGCAGCAGCGCCGCCCGGCGGCTCGTGGACGGGATGATTGCCGACCTCAAGTAAGGTGACTGCTCGTCCCGTTGCCCGCGCGGTGTGCGCGGGGATTGGCCTCGCTGCCGCCCTCCTGCTCGCCGCGGCGGCGCTTGCCCAGCCCGCGCCCGGTCCCGCGGCGCGTTCGCCCGTTGGCCAGGCGCTCGTCGGGCGCGAGCCGCGCGAGCATTACGTCGCCTCGATCGAACAGTGGCGGATCGGCCGCATCCAGCGCCTGACGAGACCCGACGGCTGGCTGTCGCTCATCGGCCGGCACCCGCTGGAGCACGGCACGTTCAGCGTGGGCGCGGCGGCCGGCAACGCCATCCGGCTGGCCGCCGGTCCGGCCCAGCTCGGCACCATCACCTACGCCGACGACGGCAAGGTCACCTTCGCGCTCGCCGACGGCGTCGAGGCGACGATCGATGGCACCACCGCGCGCCGCGCGGAGCTCTCCCTGGCCGAGGACCATCCGACCTACGTCCGCAGCGGCACCGTCAACTTCTACGTGATGGATCGCAGCGGACAGCTCTTCCTGCGCGTGCGCGACAGCGAGTCGCCGCGCCGCCGGAATTTCACCGGCATCGAGTCCTACCCGGTCGACCCCGCCTGGCGCATCGAGGCGCGCTGGGTCCCGTTCGATCCGCCCCGCCAGATCACGATCACCAACGTCATCGGACTCCACGAACCGGCGACGGTGCCCGGCAAGGCGGTGTTCGAAATCGAGGGCCGGACCTGCGAGCTGCTCGCCATCGACGAGGACCCGGCGGAGGATTTGTTCTTCGTGCTGACCGACCCCACCGCCGGCACCGAGACCTACGAGGCGTGCCGCTTCCTCTACGCCAAGCGGCCCGTCGATGGCCGGATCACGCTCGATTTCAACAAGGTCTACAATCCCCCCTGCGCGTTCACGCCGTTCGCCACCTGCCCGCTCCCGCCGAAGGAAAACGTGCTGCCGCTCCCCCTCCGCGCCGGCGAGAAGAAATACCTGGGCCCGCACTGAGCCGCGCCGGGGCGCAGCGCGTCGGGGTCAACGCGCTCCGCCCCAATCCGCCTTCGCCTTCCGTCTGCCGTCTTGCCCCGGGCCCGGCGCTGCATTCTCCTCGCCTCCCATGTCTTCGCCGCGCCAGCCCGCCGTCGGTTTCATCTTCGTGAACCTGGCGCTCGCGATCATGGGCTTCGGGCTGCTGATCCCCGTGCTGCCGATGCTGATCGTGCAGTTTCGCGGCAACGACATCACCAGCGGTTCGCACACCTACGGCTGGCTCGTGACGATCTACGCGCTGATGCAGTTCATCGGCTCGCCGATCCTGGGCTCGCTTTCCGACCGCTTCGGCCGCCGCCGCATCATCCTGCTCGCGACCGCCGGCTCCGCGCTCGACTACGTGATCATGGCGACCGCCCCGACGCTCAGCTGGCTGTTCGTGGCGCGAACCATCGCCGGCTTCACCGGCGGCGTGTTCGCCACGGCGTACGCGTACATCGGCGACGTGACGCCGCCCGAAAAGCGCGCGGGGGCCTTCGGCCTGCTCGGCGCGGCGTTCGCCCTCGGCTTCGTGATCGGGCCCGCCGCGGGCGGGGCGCTCGGGCAGATCGACCTGCGCCTGCCCTTCTGGGTCGCCGCGGGCTGCTCGACGGTCAACTGGCTGTGGGGCCTGGTCGTCCTGCCCGAGTCGCTGAAGCCCGAGCACCGCCGGCCGTTCTCGTGGCGCCGCGCCAACCCCGTCGGCGCGCTGCTCGCGCTCCGGCGCTTCCCCGCCGTGCTCGGCCTCGTCGAGAGTTACTTCGTCATGATGGTCGCGCAGACGATGATGTTCACGCTCTGGACGCTCTACACCCAGCACCGCTACGGCTGGTCCCCGCGGGAAGTCGGGTTCTCGCTCATGTTCGCCGGCCTGCTCATGGGCCTGGTCCAAGGCACGCTGGTGAAGCGCATCGTGCCGCGCCTCGGCGAGACGCGCGCCGCCACGCTCGGCATGTGCATCTCGATGGTCACGCACCTGTGCTACGGCCTGAATCCCCGCGGGGGGCTCATGTACGTGATCATGGTGCTGGGCGCCTTCGCCGGCATCGCCCAGCCCTCGCTGCAGTCCTACATCACGCGCCACGTGCCGGCCAACGAGCACGGGGCGGTCCAGGGCGTGTTCAATGGGCTGCAGAGCCTCGCCGCCGTGCCCGCGCCGTTCATCGCCACCGCGATCTTCGGCTGGGCGGTCGCGCCCGGCCACCCGGAATGGCTGCAGGGACTCTCGTTCTTCTTCGCCGCCGCGTGCGTGCTGGTGGCGGTGGTGCTGGCGCGCCGGAGCTTCGCCCGCCACGCCCCCGTCGCCTGAGGCCGAGGCCAATTGGCGCGCAGGGAATGTGAACAACTGCGCGGTTCCCGGGCTTGCCCGCGCCGGCGTTTCCTCCGACCATGCCGCCACGCCCGGATCGCTGAGCCGGGCCCCGGCAGACGAGGCCCGCCCCCCAGCGCCCGACCGCGGCGCAACTTCCAACCCCACTCCGCCAATGAACTGGAAGATTGAGATCACGGAGCCGCACAGCGGCGAACTCGGCGAGGCCATCAAGCATGAGGATCATGCGCTCGCCATGGAGGAATACACGTACGAGTCCGGCCATAGACTCGAGGTCTTCGTGCACGACACGACGGACCCGCACTGGCACATTTTCACGGATCTCGACACGGGCCACCGCGTCAAGATCCCGGCCGACAAATACCGCCGCATCGCCTGAGGCGAATCGCGGCGGTTGGGGTGGAGCGACCTGACCCCAAGGCGCTGCTTCACTCGCGCACGCCCCCCAACCAACGCGCTGAGGACAGCGCGTTCCACCCGTCGCTTCCCGGCCTGGAGAGGCGAGGACATTCGGCTGCATGAGCCCGCCTGAGTTGGGGGCGGACCGGCCCACGAGACACCGCGCGGGGCGTGAACATCGCCCGCCGCGCCGCTGACGCCTATTGCTTCGGCACCGGCCCTTGGTGCGTGGCGTGCGCCGCGTAGGCGGCGGTGTCCGTCAGCATCGCGTCGATCGTCGCGGCGAGCGGTTCCAGCCGGACCAAGCCGGAGAACACCGCCTTGTCGCCGATCGCGTCGGTCAGCACGAAGGCCGGCCGCTGGTTGATCTGATGCGCAAAGAACTCCGCCGTGCTGTCGGCCACGCGATCCTTGACCTTCGCCGATTCCGCCGCGGCCCGCAGCTTCTTCGGATCGAGCTTGCCGGCCTTGGCGGCCACCTTCACGGCCGTCGCCAGGTCGCCGATCTTCTGGCCCTCGCGCAGCGCGGCGTGCGCCATCGCGAGGCGGATCTCGTCGCCCGCGAAACCGAAATCGCGCGCGGCCTCGACCACGAGGTTCGGCGCCTCGTAGTGCCCCTTCCGCTCCGCCTCGAACCAGCCGGAGTTCAGCATGTACGGCGAATGCATCACCGTCCCGCCGCTGCGGCGGTAGAACCAGTCGCACTGGCTCTGCGACACCGGAAAGTCCTCCGGCCGCATCAGCGCGATGCGCCACTCGAATTGCGCGCGCCCGGCGTAACGCGCCTTCAGCTCGGCCCACACGGGCTCCACCCAATGGCACCAGGATGAAAGGACTTCGACGTAGTAGGTTACTTTCATGGCGTCACTTTCACGCCCAACGTCGTCGCGGTCAATGGCGGGGGGTGTCACGCCGGCACAGCTTCGCAGATTCCGTCTGGCCGGCTGCCGGCACCGCCGGGCAGACCGCCGCTGCCGGCTTCACGCGTGCCGCCGTCATCGGACCGGCGGCCGTGGGCGCGAACCCGCACGCATTCTTCGAAACCGCATGAAAGCCGCACCCCGGACCGCGCCGCGACGACGGACGGTCACCGGGAGACACCCTGCCACGCGAGCCAGTGCCGGGCGCGCGTTCCGGCGCGGCCGGGGTGAATGCGGAGACGCCTCGCGCCCCTCGCCCGCGTCTCCCGCTGCTCCGATTAGCGGGCCCCCGGACGCGCATTAGCACCAGTCATTCTCCCGGCGGCACTCAACTCCGACCCGGGCGCGCCGATGAACCACGCCAACCGAGGGTGCATCCCCAAGGGCGCTCGCCCGTGCCCCCTCGCCTCGCCATCTTATGAAAAACTGGACCATTCGAAAACAGCTCAACGGCGGCTACGTGTTGCTGCAGGCGGTCATCGTCCTTCTCGGCGCCTTCGCCTACTCGCGGTTCAGTGCCGTGCAGCAGGACGCAGCCGTCATTGTGGGCGACTGCCTCCCGGGCGTGTACGCCATCGGCAAGATCGAAGCCGAGGTTCGGGACGCCGAGTCCGACCTGCGCGATCACCTGCTCGCTGACGACACCGCGCAAAAGACGGCGGCCGAAACCACCCTCGCCGAAAGCCGGGAGCGGATCACGAAGCTGATGGCGGAGTACGACAAGACCATCACCCGCGCGGAGGATCGGGCGCTGTTCGAGAAGATGCAATCGTGCCGGCCGCCTTACCTGCAGGCCCGCGACGAAGTGCTCACCCTGAGTGGCGCCGGGCAGAAACGGGAGGCCATCGCCGTCACCCGCACCAAGCTGGTGCCCGCCATGGACGCGTACATGGGGGCCGTTCGCGCCCTGGTGGATTTCAACAAGCGCAGCGCCGATGACTATTCCGGGCGCATCAATGCCTCGGTGCGCCATGCCCAGGTCGGACTGGCGGCCGGCACCGCGACGGCCGTCCTGGTCAGCGTCGCGCTCGCCGTGTTCATTGCACACCGGGTGAATCGCTCGCTCGCCGCCATCGCCACCACCATCCGGCAGGGCGCCGATCACGTGGCCGCGGCGGCCGGCGAGGTGTCCGCCAGCAGCCAGTCGCTCGCCGGCGGCGCGAGCGAGCAGGCCTCGTCGCTCGAGGAAACCAGTTCCTCACTCGAGGAACTCGCCTCGATGACGAAGCGCAACGCCGACAGCGCGGCGTCGGCCAAGACCCTTTCCGCCGAAACCCGCCGCGCCGCCGAAGCCGGCGACGGCAGCATGGGGGAGAT